>CAZVMA010000112.1:0-7816 GCA_964628545.1 uncultured Pseudomonadales bacterium
CGCCCGGCCTCTCGCCCGGCCTCTCGCCCGGCCTCTCGCCCGGCCTCTCGCCCGGGCAAGTGCGGCCAACGAGTCGATCATGCGCTACGCTCTTGCGACCACGGCGCGCCCGGGACCGGGCGTCGACCGACCGACGAAGGAGGAACCATGGCTCGACTCATGCGTCTGCCCGCTGCGCTGCTGGCCGCAGCGTTATTTTTATCACAATCGGTGCACGCGGCGTCCGCCGAGCTGCCGGTCGTCGAGCCCGAAACGGTGGGCATGTCGTCGCAGCGACTGGCCCGAATCAGCGCGCTTACGCGACGCTATGTCGATGAGGGCAAACTTGCCGGCAGCGTCGTGCTGGTGGCCCGTGACGGCCAAATCGCCTATCTGGATGCGACAGGCACCGCCGACCTGAATACCGGCGCGCCGATGCGGCCGGACACGTTGTTCCGCATCTATTCGATGACGAAACCGATTACGGCGGTGGCGGCCATGATCCTGTACGAGGAGGGGCGCTTTCAGCTGAACGACCCGATCAGCAAATTCCTGCCCGAGCTCGCCAACCTCGAAGTCCTGAACGAAGACGGCACGCGCACGCCGGCAGGACCGATCACCATGCAGCAGCTGCTCACGCACACGGCCGGTTTCAGCTACGGTTTTTCGCCGACCGACCCGGTCGACGCGCTCTATCGCGACAAGAAACTGCTGCAGAGCCAGGACCTGGATGCGTTCATCCGATCGCTCGCGGAGCTGCCGCTGCGCTACGCGCCGGGCACCCGCTGGCACTACAGCGTAGCCGTCGACGTGACCGGAGCCATCGTCGAGCGCATCTCCGGGCAGCGCTTCGACGTGTTCCTGCGCGAGCGGCTGTTCCAGCCACTCGACATGCACGACACCTTCTTCGAAGTGCCTGCGGATAAGCGTGACCGGTTCGGCACCAACCACACCTTCGATCCGGCTGCGGGCAAGCTGACCGTGCTCGAGACCGACAGCTTTGCCCGGTACGAAAACACCACTTTTTTCTCCGGTGGGGCAGGACTGGTATCCACCGCACGCGACTACGCCCGCTTCGCCGAAATGCTGCGGGCAGGTGGCGTGCTCGGCGATGTGCGCATCCTCGGACCGAAGACCGTAGCATTTATGACGCGCAGCCATCTGCGGGGTTCGCTGACGGCATCCGGCAGCGGCGAGCGACCGAGCATCGGCTCCCTCGGCGGCTATTCGGGGACCGGGTTCGGTCTTGGGGTCGCGGTGGTCGAGGATGTGGCGGCCAGCAGCACGATCGGCTCGTTGGGCGAGTACAGCTGGGGTGGCGCGGCGGGGACGGTGTTCTGGGTCGACCCCGTCGAGGATCTGGTCGTGGTGGGCATGATCCAGCTGATGCGATCACCCTGGCCCCTGCGCGAGGAGCTGAAATCGCTCACCTATCAGGCGCTGACGACGCTCCACGAACCCCAATGAGGTCGGCCAGCTCGCCATCGATGGCCTGAAAGATGCTCGCCCGGATTTCCGGTGACTCGTTCACCAGATGGTGGCGGGCGGGCGGAATGGCGAACACGCGCGGAACGAACAGGCGCTCGATGACCTTCAGGTTGTAGCGCCAGTCCACCGTTTCGTCGGCGTGACCCTGCACCACCAGCACACGCAGGTCCGAGGGCGGGTAGCGTTCGAACCGCCGCCGCCACGCGACCATGGCGCTGACCCAGGCGACCGGCAGCACGCGGGCCTGCAGGGGGTCGCGATCGCGCAGAAAGGCGAGAAACTCGGGGTTCTCGGCGTTGTTGGCAAAGGTGCGCGGGCGCTCGGTGATAAACCAGCGGGCCAGCTGATAAACGATGCGGTTCTTGCCCCAGTCGTGGGGTCGCACCAGCGGCGCCAGCAGCACCGTGCGCGCGAACGGCGTTTCGGCACGGGTGCAGCGGTTGGCGAGCAGCCACTCCATCGCCACGGCCCCACCGGTGCTTTGGCCGAACAGAGCCCAGGGCTTGGGCAGATGCGGGCCGAGGGCCGCGAGACAAGCATCCAGCGCCGCTACGTAACGATCGAAGGTGTCGATCGTGGCCGGCGCGCCGTCGGACAGGCCGTGACCCGGCAGGTCGAACGCCAGCACCGCCAGCCTCCGGTCGATCAGGTACCGGATCAGGTGGCCATATAGCCCGGTGTGGTCGTAATAGCCGTGCACCACGACTGCGCTGCCAACGGCGCCCGCGGGCACCCAGAGGTGTGCCGCCACCTGGTGGCTGTCGGTTTGCACCAGCCCAAACAGGTGCCGAAGGCCGTCTATCTGCTCGGAAAAATGAATGCCATAGTGACGCAGGTAGGCATCTTCCTCTGGCGTCAGCAGCACCGGAGTGTCGGGCACCAAGACCCGCAGATCTGCGCGCAGGCGCTGCGGATCGAAGCCGATCGGCGCCGGGGGCATTGTCGCCGAGACGAGCGCCGCGCTGGCGCCGGAGTCGGTCATCCGTTGACAACCGGGTCCAGCGCGCCCTTCGCGTACTGCTCGAACATGGCATCCAGCGACAGCGGCCGGATGCGGTCGGCCCAACCGGCGGTACCGAACGCTTCGTAACGCTCGCTTACCACCAGTTTCATGGCCTTGATGCTGGCAGCCAGGTATTTGCGCGGATCGAACTCTGACCGATTCACGGCGAGGAACTTGCGAATCGCGGCCGTCGACGCCAGACGCAGGTCGGTATCGATGTTCACCTTGCGTACGCCGTGTCGAATGCCAGCCTGGATTTCCGAGAGCGGCACGCCGTAGGTCTCCGGAATCTCGCCGCCGTTGGCGTTGATCTCGGCCAGCAGATCCTGCGGCACGGAGGAACTGCCGTGCATCACCAGATGCGTGTTCGGAATACGGCGGTTGATCTCGCGAATCCGATCGATGGCCAGAATGTCGCCAGTGGGCGGGCGACTGAACTTGTAGGCGCCGTGGGAGGTGCCGATGGCGATGGCCAGTGCGTCCACGCCGGTCTGTTTGACGAAGTCCGCTGCCTGCTCCGGATCGGTCAGCAGCATGTCGTGCGAGAGCGTGCCCTCGGCGCCAACCCCGTCTTCCTCGCCAGCCGTGCCGGTCTCGAGCGAGCCGAGGCAGCCAAGCTCACCCTCCACCGACACGCCGCACGCGTGCGCCATATCGACCGTGCGCCGAGTCACCTCGACGTTGTAGTCGTAGCTAGCCGGTGTTTTCTGATCTTCCAGCAGCGACCCATCCATCATCACCGACGAAAAGCCCAGCTGGATCGAGCGCTGACAGGCGGCGGGCGATGCGCCGTGATCCTGATGCATGACGATGGGAATGTCGGGAAACTCTTCGATGGCCGCCAGAATCAGGTGCCGGAGGAAATTCGGGCCGGCATATTTGCGGGCGCCGGCGGACGCCTGCACGATCACCGGGCTGCGCGTCTCGGATGCCGCCTCCATGATCGCCCGCATCTGCTCGAGGTTGTTCACGTTGAACGCGGGAATGCCGTAGTCGTGCTCCGCCGCGTGGTCGAGCAGTTGCCGCATGCTGATCAGCGCCATCGTGTTCTCCTGTACTGCGTAAATTCAGTGGTTCGCGCGGCTCGCGAGGGCCGTGACCGCCGGCAGCGGCTTGCCCTCGACAAATTCGAGGAACGCCCCACCCGCGGTCGATATGTAGGACAGGCCAGCGCCGACGCCATACTTTTCGATGGCCGCGAGCGTGTCACCGCCGCCGGCGATGGAAAACGCCGGGCTTGCCGCAACCGCTTCGGCCAGCACGCGTGTGCCTTCGCCAAACTGGTCGAACTCGAACACGCCGACCGGCCCGTTCCAGAGGATCGTGCCGACGGCGGCCAGCCGCTCCGCCCACGCGCGCGCCGTTTGCGGGCCGATGTCCAGGATCATGTCGTCGTCCGCGACGTCGGCCAGTGCCTTTACCACCGCTGGCTCCTGCTCATCGAACCGCTTGCCCACCAGCACGTCGACCGGCAAAGGCACATCGACCTTCGCGGCAATGCGTCGGGCCGCATCGACCAGGTCGGGCTCATGTAGCGACTTGCCCACCGGGTAACCCGCAGCCGCGATGAAAGTGTTCGCGATGCCGCCGCCGACGATCAGCTGGTCGGAAAGATCAGCCAACGCATCCAGCACCTCAAGCTTGGTGGATACCTTGGAGCCGCCGACGATCGCGGCCAGCGGCCGGCGCGGGGCGGCCAGCGCGCGCTCCAGCGCCGAGAGTTCTGCGGCAAGCAGCGGGCCCGCGCAGGCCACCGGCGCGTGGCGGATCACTCCATGGGTCGAGGCTTGAGCACGATGCGCGGTGGCAAACGCGTCCATCACGAAGACATCGCAAAGACCCGCGTAGGCCTGCGCCAGGGCGTCGTCATCCTGCTCCTCGCCCGGCAGAAAGCGCACGTTCTCAAGCAGCACCAGTTCTCCTGGCGCGACGGCTACGCCACGCTGCTGCCAGTCCGCGATCAGCGGCACCGAGCGGCCCAGCAGCTCGCCCAGGCGAGCCGCAACCGGCGCCAGAGAAAAGGCCGGATCGAATTCGCCCTCCTTGGGGCGTCCCAGATGCGACATCACGATCACGGCGGCGCCCGCAGCCAGCGCAGCGCGCAGCGTGGGCAGCGCGGCCTCGAGTCGGGCATCGCTGGTGACGCGGCCCGACTTGACCGGTACGTTCAGATCCTCGCGAATCAGCACGCGTTTGCCGGACAGTTCGAGTGCCTGCATTTCCAGACGGGGCAGGGCCGCTTTCGTCCTGCCTTGAGTGACGGTTCCGGTCATTCTGTCTATCTTCGCTTCTGTCTATTTTTGCTTCGGTCTGCGCTTCTATCTTCGCTTCTGTCTTTGCCCGGAGCACAGATGCCGTCCGGGCTCTGGGTACCTATCAGCATAGTCACAGATCGTCGAAGCGGTGCCGATCAACGCCCAGGCAGCACACGTCGAACGGCAGCCACCACATGATCGGCGGTGATGCCGAGCTCGCGCAGCACGACCGGGCCTGGGGCGGACAACCCGAACCGGTCAATGCCCACCACGGCGCCATCCAGACCCACAAACCGATACCAGTAATCCGGGTGCGCGGCCTCTACCGCCACGCGTGCGCGCACCGCGGTCGGCAGCACCTGCGCCTGATACTCCGCCGGTTCGGCCAGAAACGCCTCGACGCACGGCATGGAGACCACGCGCACACCATGCCCCTCGGCAGCGAGGGTGGCGGCCGCCGCCACCGCCAGCTCCACTTCTGACCCGGTCGCCATGATGATGGCATCGAGCTGATCCGTTTCCCGCACCAGAACGTAAGCCCCTCTGCGGATCGCGGCAAAGGTGTCGTCATCGCGACGCTGCGCAGCGGTCTTCTGCCTGGAAAACACCAGCGCAGTCGGGCCGCTCGCCGCGATCGCGGCTTCCCAAGCAACCGCGCTTTCCGCGGTGTCGCAGGGTCGCCAGGTCCGCAGACCGGGCGTCGTGCGCAGGCTGGTGAGCTGCTCAACGGGCTGGTGTGTCGGCCCGTCTTCCCCTACCGCCACGGAGTCGTGGGTGTAGACGAAGATGTTCGGAATCCGCATCAGCGCTGCCAGCCGCACCGCATTCCGGGCGTAATCCATGAACACCAGGAACGTGCCGGCGAACGGACGGAACCCGCCGTGCAGAACCATGCCGTTGGTCATGGCGCTCATGCCGAACTCGCGTACACCAAAACTGAGGTAGGCCGCGTCTGGCGCGCCGCTCCAGCGCGTGTAGTTCGAACCCGTAAGATCGGCCGAACCGCCGAACAGTTCAGGTACGCCAGCCGCGATGGCGGCGATGCAGTGCTGCGAAGACCGGCGCGTGTCGAGCGGCGCGCTGTCGTTCTGGGCGCTGCGGGCGAAGGCCCGAATCGGCTCGGCCCAGTCGACCGGCAGCTCGCCGCGCATGCGCCGCTGCAGCTCGGAGGCCAGCTCCGGATGAGCGGCACGATAGGCCTCGAACGACGACTGCCACGCCGCCTGCAGGGCGCTGCCGCGCGGTCGGCCATCCCAGTCACGGTAGACATCGGCCGGGATCTCGAACGGTGGGTGATGCCAACCGAGCGCAGCGCGGGTGGCCGCGACTTCATCGACACCAAGCGCTGCGCCGTGGACGTCATGGGTACCCGCCTTGTTCGGCGAGCCAAAGCCGATGATCGTGCGCACGCAGACGAGGGTGGGGCGTTCGGCCTGCGCGGAGGCTGCAGCCAGCGCCGCGCGCAACGCCTCATGATCGTGGCCATCGACGTCGCGCAGGACGTGCCAGCCGTAGGCCTCGAACCGAGCGGCCACGTCCTCGCTGAACCAGGCATCTACGTGGCCGTCGATGGAGATACCGTTGGCGTCGTACAGACACGTAAGCTTGCCGAGCCCGAGCGTGCCGGCGAGCGAGGCGGCCTCGTGCGAAATGCCCTCCATCAGGCAGCCATCCCCAGCGATCACCCAGGTGCGATGATTGACGATCTCGTGGCCCGGACGGTTGAAGGCCGCCGCCAGGCGCGCCTCAGCCAGCGCCATGCCCACGGCATTGGCGAAACCCTGTCCCAGCGGGCCCGTCGTGGTTTCGACCCCGGGACACTCGCGCACCTCGGGATGACCCGCCGTGATGGCGTGCAGCTGCCGGAAGGCTTTCAAATCATCTATCGATACCCCATAGCCCGACAGGTGCAAGGCCCCATACAGCAACATGGATGCATGCCCGTTCGACAGGATCAGTCGGTCGCGGTCGATCCACGCGGGGTCGGCGGGGTTGTGCCGCAACACCTCGCGCCAGAGCACCTCGGCCAGGTCGGCAAGCCCCATCGGGGCACCCGGGTGGCCGGAATTGGCGGCCTGTACCGCGTCCATGGCCAAGGCGCGAAGGGCATTGGCTCGATCAGCTCTCGTCGACATGTGATCCCCAGGCGATGTTCGTAACGCGGCAAGCCGACCATTTTCATCCCAGCCCGAAAGCGCTGCAAATGACAAGCAGCGGGCCTCCCGAGCGCGCGCGCAAAAAGTTGGGCTAGACTTTCACGGAATGCCGCGACGAAGAGACGCCGCCCGCCCCAGATTCGCACCAGCGAGGGCGTTACCGGGCGCGATCCAGCGGCCCCGGACATCCGCCACACTACGGCGACAACAGGACGGACAGACAACCATGAGCGAATACGCCATCTTCACCTCGGAATCGGTCTCCGAGGGACATCCCGACAAGGTCGCCGATCAGGTGTCCGACGCAGTTCTGGACGCGATGCTGGCGCAGGACCGCGAGTCCCGCGTCGCCTGCGAAACCCTGATCAAGACCGGCATCGTGGTGATCGCCGGGGAGTACCGCTCGCGGGCGGAGGTGAACCTGGACCGCATTGTCCGTGAGGTCGTGCGCGAGATCGGCTACGACAGCATGGAGATCGGCTTCGACGCCACCGAATGCACGGTGATCAACGCGCTGGGACGTCAGTCGGCGGACATCGCCATGGGCGTCGACGAGACGGCCTCCCACGAACAGGGCGCTGGCGACCAGGGCCTGATGTTCGGCTACGCGACCAACGAAACCGACGTGCTCATGCCGGCGCCGATCACCTATGCTCACCGGTTGGTCCAGCGTCAGGCCGCAGCGCGGCGCAGCTCCCTGCCGTTCCTGCGCCCGGACGCGAAAAGCCAGCTCACCTTTCGCTACGAGAACGGCCAGCCTGTCGGCATCGACGCTATCGTGCTGTCCACCCAGCACTCACCCGACGTAAGTCAGGCGACGCTGCACGAAGGGGTGATGGAAGAGGTGATCAAGCCGGTCATCCCGAGCAACTGGATGACGCGCGAGACCAAGGTGTTCATCAACCCGACCGGCCAATTCATCATCGGTGGCCCGG
>CAZVMA010000113.1:0-3073 GCA_964628545.1 uncultured Pseudomonadales bacterium
GCCCTGTTCGTTGCAGGAGGCAACGCAGGCGTGCGGCTCGATATAGCCCTGGTGCGCCATGGGAATGCGGTATTCGCCTTCGACGATCACGTCAGCCTCGGCAAAACCCTGCTCGACGTTGCCTCGGCCCAGCTTCATCACCGCCGCGATGTTGGAGGGCTTGGTCGGCTTTTCCGGCAGGTTCTTGGTAAAGCAGCTCGGATCGAGCAGCGGTGCATCCGGCGCCATTGCCGCATCGAGGTCGAGCACCGGCTTCAGTACTTCGTAGCGCACGACGATCGCGTCCAGCGCGGCTTCTGCCACCGACAGCGACTTGGCCGCCACCGCCGCCACGGCGTGTCCGTGATACAGCACCTTGTCGCGCGCCATAATGTTCTGGGCCAGATCCGACACATCACCGCCGCCCTCGCCGCCGATCTCACCGCTTTCCGATTCCGGGAAATCAGCGCCCGTGACGACCGCAAAGACACCGGGGATGGCCAGCGCGGCCGAGGTGTCGATGCCCAGGATGCGCGCGTGCGCGTGGGGGCTGCGCAGCACCTTGCCGTAAATCTGACCGGGCAGGTTCAGGTCTGCTCCGTATTGGGCGCGCCCGGTGACCTTGTCGACGCCATCGGGGCGAACCGGTGTGGTTCCAATTGCCTTGTAGTCGTGCGCTTCTGCCATGTTCCTGTCCTCTATCTATGCTGACCGACGTGTGCCGTCTGGTGCGGGGGCGAGCCGGTATTAGGCCGGGTGCGCCAATGATTCCGCGGCGGCCTGCACGGCCCGGATGATCTTGTCGTAGCCGGTGCAACGACACAGGTTGCCCGCCAACCAGTAGCGAATCGTGGTCTCGTCGGGGTTCGGGTGCTGGTCGAGCAGCGCCTTGGTGGCGACGATCAGGCCCGGCGTGCAGATGCCGCACTGAAGAGCCGCGTGCTCGAGAAATTTCTGCTGGATGGGGTGCAAACCGGCATCGGTCGCTATGCCCTCGATGGTGGTGATCTCGTGCCCGCCGGACTCGGCTCCGAGCACAAGGCAGGCGCAGACCAAGCGGCCGTCCATCAGCACGCTGCAGGCGCCGCAGTCGCCGGTGGCGCAGCCTTCCTTGGTGCCGGTTCGACCCAGCGTGTCGCGCAGAACCTCCAGCAGGGTCTGCTGGGGCTCGCAAAGAAATTCAACGGTTTCGCCGTTGATCGAAGTTTCTACCTGAACCTTTTCCATCATGCTCTCCTGCCTGCAGGACGCCGCCCGCCATGCCCGGCGACGACGCCCCCCGCACTGTTGTTCTGTCGCACCTCGGCCGGCGCTGGAAGTCGGGGCCGAGCCCCGACGGGACCCTAGCGGGTCGCAAGCGCCCGGTCGCGGGCAATGGCCGCAGCGCGCCGACACAGCACGCCCACAACCTTGCGCCGGTAGTCGGCCGTGCCGCGCTTGTCCGTGATCGGCGAGGCGGCCGCGCTGCAGGCGGCACCCGCCGCGGCCAGCGCCGCGTCGTCCAGCCGCGTGCCCACCAGCGCCGCTGCCGCCGCAGGTACCAGCAGGGCGGTCGGCGCCACGGCGCCGATACCGACCCGCGCGTGGGTGCAAACGCCGCTTGCGTCGAGGGTGACGCTGACACCGCAACCGGCTACCGCAATGTCCATCTCGGTGCGCGGCGTAAAACGCAGGTAGGCATCGGACGTGCCTGCACCGGCTCGCGGCAAACGCAGACCGAGCAACAATTCACCGGGAACCAGCGCGTTCCGGCCAACGCCCACCACGAACTGTTCAACGGGCAGTTCGCGCTCGCCGGTCGCGGTGGCGATCACGCAGCGCGCACCCACCGCAATCATCGCGGGAATCGTGTCGCCCGCCGGGGACGCGTTGCACAGGTTGCCGCCAATCGATGCCCGACCCTGAATCTGGGTGGAGCCGATCAGGTCCGCGGCTTCCATCAGACCCGGATACATCCGCAACAGAGCGGGGTGTTCGTTCAGCACGGCGCTGGGGATAGCAGCGCCGATGAAGACCGGGTCGCTGTTGACATCCAGTCGATTCACCTCGGGCAACTGCTTGATATCAATCAGCGTGCGCGGCGTTCGGTCGACCGCACGCAGCTGCACCAGCACATCGGTGCCGCCCGCCATGACTTGGGCGCGCCGACCCGAGCGCGCGTGCTCGCCGAGTACCGTCAGCGTTTCCGCCACGCTGTTCGGCGCCAGATAGGCAAAACCGGCCATCATTCCTCCCACAACCACAGACTACCCATGACCGCGGTACACTACCACGAAGCCCGAAGGGGCGGGAACGATGGCCGAGACGATGACTGAAACCCTGACTGAGCCGATGACTGAGCAGATGACTGAGGGTATGGCCACCGCGCGCTTCGCCGCTCATCTGACCACGCTACGCGCGCGCTGGGATGCGGCTCTCATCGCCAGCGGCCACGACGCGGCCATCGTCTGCGCAGGCGGCACGACCTATTACTTCCTGGACGACCAGGCGCATCCCTGGCGACCCAATCCCCATTTTGCGCAGTGGGTTCCGGGCGTCGATTGCGCGGGCAGCGCTCTGGTGCTGCGGCGCGGCCTGGCGCCCCGGCTGCTGTTCCTGTCACCGCAGGACTACTGGCACCAGTCGCCCACGGTGCCGAGCCGAATCGCCGCGGCGCTGGACGTTGAGGTCGTCAACAGCGACGAAACCCTGCTCGAGCGGGCGGGGGCGATCGTCGGCAACGGCAACATCGCGTGCATTGCCGAGGCAGCGGGCGCGCTGCCGGGAGACCTGAACCCACCGCGTTTACTCGCGCACCTGCACTGGAACCGAGCCGCCAAGACGGCGTGGGAGATCGAATGCATGGCCGCCGCAACGGCGCGCGCGGTCCGCGGACATCGCCGGGCTGCAGAAGCCTGGCGCGCCGGGGCCAGCGAGTTCGCAATCGCTCTCGCCTATCTCGAAGCGGCGGACCACACCAGCGCCGAGTTGCCCTATCACAGCATCATCGCCAGCAACGAACACGGTGCGCTGCTGCATTACCAGCACTACGATCGGGCCGTCCCGGCGGTGCGCCGGAGCTTTTTGATCGATGCCGGCGCAACGGCCCTCGGCT
>CAZVMA010000113.1:3083-4563 GCA_964628545.1 uncultured Pseudomonadales bacterium
GCCGCCGACATCACCCGCACCTACGTAGACAAAACGGCAACCGGTGGCGACCTCTTTGCGGCGTTGATCGATGCGCTGGATGCCGAACAACAGGCGCTGATCCGACGGATCAAGCCAGGACTTCCCTACCCGGCCCTGCACGAGTCGGCGCATCGCGCCGTCGCCCGTGTGCTCTGCGACCACGGCGTACTGCGCTGTTCCGCGGAAGCGGCGTTCGATACGGGACTGACCCGAACTTTTCTGCCCCATGGGCTCGGACACCTGCTTGGCCTGCAAACACACGATGTCGGCGGCCTGCAGGCCGATATCAATGGCACACCGCAACCGCCGCCACCTCAGTACCCCTCACTGCGACTCACGCGCACGATCGAAGTCGACCAGGTGTTCACCATTGAACCCGGCATCTATTTCATCCCGATGCTGCTGGAAGCCGCGGCCGCGGGCCCACATCGCGCACTGCTGAACGAGCCGACCCTCGACCAGCTGCGCCCGTTTGGCGGTATCCGCATCGAAGACAACATCGTCGTGACCGCTACCGGCGTGCGCAACCTCACCCGCGACGCGTTCGCCGAGGCTGCAAAAGCACGGACTGAGTCCACGCAATGACCGACCTGCCCCGTCTGACCCCAGAACGCATTTTCAGCGACCCGCCGCTGTTTGGTGGCCTGCCGGCCAGCCCTCAGTTCACGCCGGACGGCAGCGCGGTGGCCTACCTGCGAGCGGCGGCCGACGCGCGTGAGCGCATGGATCTATGGCGCTATGACATCAGCACCGGCAGGACCGGCCTCTGGATCGCCGGCGACCGGCTGCTGGGACAGGGCAGCGAATCCCAGGCGGAACAAGCGGAACGAGAGCGCCGCCGACAGTTCAGCCGCGGCATCACGCGCTTTGCGTTCAGCGCCGACGGCCGTCGACTGTTGCTGCCGGTCGATGGCGCGGCGTGGGTGCTGGATCTCGAGCGCGACGAACTGACCTGCGTTACGCCTGTCGACACGCGCCAGACTGAAATGCAGTTCGATCCATCGGGACAGCGCCTCAGCTATGTGCGCGACGGCGACCTGTACCTGCTGGACATCGCAAGCCGATCAGAGCAGCGCCTGACCCATGATGGGGGCGACCCATGGCTGAACGGCATCGCCGAATTTATCGCGCAAGAGGAAATGCATCGGTTCGACGGCCACTGGTGGGCGCCTTGTGGCGGCTTCATCGCCTACACCCGCGTCGACGAGTCGCCGGTAGCGCTGACTCAGCGCTATGAAATCGATGCCGACACCATCCGCGTAGTCGACCAGCGCTATCCCTATGCCGGCGCAACCAACGCGACGGTGGAACTCCGCGTGCGCGCGCTCGCCACCGGTATCGATCTGGTCCTCGACTGGCAGCTCGAGCCCGAGGACTACCTCGCGCGCGTGTTCTGGTGGGGTACGCGCGTGGTCGCCGCAGTGCAGTCGCGCGACCAGCGGCGACTGGTGCTGCGTGC
>CAZVMA010000113.1:4573-5554 GCA_964628545.1 uncultured Pseudomonadales bacterium
ATCGCGAAACCGGCAGCGACGAGACCCTGCTGACGGAGCACGCTGGACACTGGATCAACCTGCACGACAACTACCGGCCGCTGGACGAACAGCGCCTGCTGCTGACGTCCGAACGTGACGGACACGCGCACCTCTATCTGCTCGACGCACTGCGGGCCGACGGACTGCTGGAGAACGGACTGCGGCCCGTCACCGCGGGCGACGGTCGGGTCAACCGCATTCTGGGCGTGCACGGGTCGCAGGCCCTGATCCTCGGCTGGTGGCACACGCCAACCGAACAGCACGTCTACCGCGTGGATCTGACCGGCCCCGACGCGCGTACCCCCGAACCCATAACGCGCGAGCCTGGCTGGCACGAAGCGAGCGCGAGCCGTGATGGGCGCTGGGTAATCGACCGGGTGTCATCGCTGGACGTGCCGGGGGCGCTGCGGTTGCTCGATACCGCCGATCGGGATGCGCCTGGGCGCACCATTGCCGATCAGTCTGTCTCGGAGAGCAGCCCGTACGGACCCTTTCTGCGCGCTCATTGTCGCCCACGACTGGGCACGCTGCAGGCAGAGGACGGCCAGATCCTGCACTACCGGTTGACCGAGCCCAGCGCGCAGCATAGACCCGCCGAAGGCGCGCCGGTGGTTGTGCACGTCTACGGCGGCCCGGGCGTACAGCGCGTGCGCAACGAGTGGCAGCCAATCACCGTGCAGATGCTGGCGCAGCACGGCTATGGTGTGCTCGAGCTCGACAACCGCGGCACGGGCAATCGGACACCCGTTTTCGAGGCGCCCATCCACAGCCGGCTCGGCGCCGTCGAAGTGCGAGATCAGGTACGCGGCGTCGAGTTCCTGAGGTCGCTTGACTGGGTCGACCCAAATCGGATCGGCGTCATGGGACACAGTTACGGCGGCTACATGGCGCTGCTGTGCCTGCTGACCGCGCCCGGTCATTTTCGCGCGGCCATCGCGACTGCCCCGGTTACCGACTGGC
>CAZVMA010000113.1:5564-7814 GCA_964628545.1 uncultured Pseudomonadales bacterium
TATGACACCCACTACACGGAACGCTATCTGGGCACCCCCGCTGACAACCCCACGGGGTACGCCGAAAGCAGTGTGTTCGTGCACCTGGATCGAGAGGACGAACCGCGCGGCCAGCTGCTGGTCATTCACGGCATGGCTGACGACAACGTGCTGTACACCCACAGCACCCGGCTCTACCGAGCGCTGCAGGCCCGCAACCGGCGGTTCGAAATGATGGCTTACCCGGGCTCACGACATGCTCTGCAGGAGCCTGACGTATCGATACATCGCTTTTCGCTGACGCTCGATTTTCTGGCTCGCGCATTGTGACCTAGAGCAGGGGGACGTAGAGCCGGGTGACGTCGAGCCGGGTGCCCTCGGGGAAGGTGACGCAGGATATGGAGATACCCATGAAGCGGATCGTCGAGGTCGAGGCGGCGCAACAGGCTGATCTCGACCTGCTGGTCGAATACAACCTCGCCATGGCGCAGGAGAGCGAGGACCGGGGCCTGGACCAAAACCGGTTGCGCGGCGGGGTGTCGCGCCTGCTGCAGCGACCGAGGGATGGGTTCTATCTGGTCGCCCGAGTCGATGGCCAGCCGGCCGGCAGCCTGATGGTCACCTATGAGTGGAGCGACTGGCGCAATGGCCGATTCTGGTGGATCCAGAGCGTCTATGTGTCACCGGTCTTTCGTCGCCAAGGGGTCTACTCGGCTATGCACGCCAAGGTGCGGGAGCTGGCGCACGCAGACGGCGACTCGTGCGGCATTCGACTCTATGTGGAACGCGAAAACACCGGCGCCATGGCAACCTATCAGGCGCTCGGCATGGTCGAAACGCATTACCGCCTGTATGAGGAGGAGTTTGCCTCGCACCCCCCCGCCTGAGCGTTCGTCGTCTAGTCCGCGCGCGTCAGGTCGATGCGCTCCGCGTCAGTTCACGCCGAGTGAGTTGACGCCGAGTCAGTTGACGCCAAGTCGATGCGCGGGAACAGCCGCGCAAAATTCGCCGTTGTCGCGAAATTGAAGGCCTCAATATCGTCACCGCGCAGCCGCGCCAGAAAATCAGCCGTGGCCGAAACGTAGGCTGGCTCGTTGGGTTTGCCCCGATAGGGCACGGGCGCAAGCCACGGGCAATCGGTCTCCACCAGCAGCCGATCGAGGGGTAGCCGGGTCGCGACCTCTCGCACATTCTCGGCGTTGCGAAACGTCACAATTCCGGAAATCGACACGCAATAGCCAAGATCGAGCGCGGACGACGCCAGCGTCCAGGACTCGGTAAAACAATGCAGCACACCGACCACGCCCGGGAAACGCTGGATCAGCGCCCGGGTCTCGGCCTCCGCCGAGCGCGTGTGCACAACGATGGGCAGACCGGTGCGCTGCGCCAGATCGAGCTGCTGCTCAAAGCGAGCGCACTGAGCGAGTCGGGCCGAGGCGTCTTCAGCATGATAGAAATCGAGCCCCATTTCGCCCAAGGCCACGACGCGGGGGTGAGCAAGCCGCGCCTCGATCCAGCCGAGATCATCGGTCTGGACATCGGGATGCTGACCCACGGTTGCCCACACGTCGGCATGCTTGTCGGCGGTCGCGAGGACGTCGTCGATACGCGTTTCGTCCACACCGATGCAGAGGAAACGCTCGACGCCCGCGGCGCGCGCGCGCGTCAGCGCGGCCTCAGGATCGGTCAACAGATTCAGATGACAATGCGAGTCGACCAGCATCTAGGCAACGGGTCACATCGTATGGGTGTGACGATCGGACTGCAGCATGCCCGCGAGATACGTTTCGATCCGAGTCCGCGCTTGGTCGTCCTGATCGTTGAACTGCACACCGATACCCGCGACGCGAGCGCCCTGCGCGCCCTTGGGCGTCACCCAAACCACGGTGCCGGCAACCGGAATCTTCTCCGCCTCGTCCATCAAGTGCAGCAACATGAATACTTCATCGCCCAGCCGATAGTCTTTCTTGGTGGGAATGAACAACCCGCCGTTCTTCACAAACGGCATATAGGCCGCATAGAGCACGGCCTTGTCCTTGATCGCCAGGGACAGGATGCCATTGCGTGGACCACGGAGCGGGTTCATGTCGGGGGTGCTCGTCTCGGGCGTCGTCATCGGGCTACCGCGCCGTACAGTGTAGGCACATCGTCGACAAATTGCAGGGCGTCGAATACGCAGTCAGGTGGCTCGGTGCCGGAAGGGGGTTCGATTGCGCCCTGCCCTTGCAGCCGGTCTGACCGCCCTCACTCCCTCGGCACCCCTTCGTCTTC
>CAZVMA010000114.1:0-7683 GCA_964628545.1 uncultured Pseudomonadales bacterium
ACCGATGTGACGCGGATCGACCACGCTTCACGCCGCTTCCGAACACGATCTACCGAGGTACCCGAATGGACCTGAGCAGACTCTCGGCCGTCACCGCATTGGACGGCCGCTACCGGGACAGGATGAACACCCTCGCCCCGATCGTCAGCGAATTCGGCCTCATGCGCTATCGGGTCGAGGTCGAGTGCCGCTGGTTCGAGTATCTGGCCGCCGCCCCCGCAGTCGCAGAGTTGCCGCCCTTGTCGGTCGATCAGCGCGTAGCGCTGCGCGCCGTCTGGCAGCATTTTGATCTAACTCATGCGGAACGGATCAAAGCCTTCGAGCGAACGACGAATCACGACGTCAAGGCGGTCGAGTATTTCGTCAAGGAGCGGGTAGCCGAAATCCCGGGTCTCAAACCCTTTATAGAGTTCGTTCACTTTGCCTGCACATCGGAAGACATCAACAATCTCGCCTACGCGCGGATGCTCGCTGATGCTCGGGCCGAGGTGCTGTTGCCGGCGATGACGGCGCTGATCGATGCCATCGATGCCCTGGCCGACCAACACGCAGCATTGCCCATGCTGTCGCGCACCCATGGCCAAACTGCATCTCCGACGACGCTGGGCAAGGAGTTACGCAACGTCACGCAGCGTTTGTGTCGCCAACGCGATGGCTATGCTCAGTGCCAGATTCTCGGCAAGATCAACGGTGCGGTTGGCAACTACAACGCCCATGTGGTCGCCTATCCGGAGGCCGATTGGCTGGCGCTTGGCGACGGCTTTGTGGCGTCGCTGGGCCTTGAGCCCAATCGCTACACAACCCAGATCGAGCCGCACGATTTTCTGGCCGAGATGTTCCACATTCTCGAACGCTTCAACCAGATCGTGCTGGATTTCGATCGCGACGTCTGGAGCTATATTGCCATCGACTACTTCCGGCAGCGCAAGGTTGAGGGCGAGACCGGCTCATCCACGATGCCGCACAAGGTCAATCCCATCGATTTCGAGAATTCGGAAGGCAACCTGGGCGTCGCCAATGCCCTGCTCGCGCACATGGCGGCCAAGCTGCAGGTGTCGCGCTGGCAGCGCGATCTTTCCGATTCTACGGTGCTTCGCAATATTGGCTCGGCGCTTGGGCATTGCCTGCTTGCGTGGAACTCGGCGCTGAAGGGCCTGGGTCGGCTTGAGGTCAACGCAGAGGCCATGGCCGCCGATCTTGACGCAAGCTGGGAAGTGCTGGCCGAGGCGGTACAGACCGTCATGCGCCGCTTCGGACGCGAGGAGCCCTATGAACAGCTGAAGCGCGCCACTCGGGGGCGCCACCTCACTGCCTCCCTGTACCAGGAAATTCTCGCTGCTCTCGATCTGCCAGAGGCCGCACGCGCGGAACTCGCCGCAATGCGACCCCACGATTACGTGGGCTTGGCGGAAAGGCTGGCGCGTCGCGCCCGCTGACAGGCGTCATGCTTGCTGCCGAAACGGATGCAGTCGACGCGTTCGTTCACGCGCTAACGTTGTGCGCGTCGATGATGCTCAGGCGCGACCATCGCCGGTGAAGCGAAGTACTTCTTCCTGCAGCCCCCGCGCCGCCTGATCCAGCAACTCAATGGCCTGACTGGCTTCCCGCTGCGAAGCGGCGCTGGCCCGTGTCGCTTCCGAAAGCTGCGACATGGCCTCGGAGATCTGGCCAGCGCCAACGGATTGGGACCATACGCCATCACTCACGGCGACGAATTGCGGTTTCAAACTCTGCACTTGGTCGATGATCTGGCGCATGCGGCCGCTGATCACCTGCACCTCACGGACAGCCTCACCCACGTCCCTCGCGAACGTTTCCATGCTCATGACGCCGGACGTTACTGAGGACTGCATTTCGGCAACGATCGCGCTGATATCCAGCGTGGCGACCGCAGTCTGATCCGCGAGTCGCCGGATCTCACGGGCGACCACGACAAATCCCTGGCCGAATTCTCCTGCTTTTGCTGCTTCGATTGCGGCATTCAGAGACAGCAGATTGGTCTGTTCGGCGACCTTGTTGATGGTGGTGACGACGCTGGACACGTTGACGACCTTGCCGCTGATGGCCGCGAGCCTTTCCGCGACCGTATTTGATGCTGCCTCCATGGCAGCCATCGTGGTTCGCATCTGCAGCAGCCCTGCTTCGCCAAGACTCGCAGTCTGTGCCGCGTTACTCGACAGGCTTGCCACGTCTTTCATGGTGCCTACCAGATCGTCCGCCGTTGCGGCAATGTCGCGCGCACGTGCCACGACTTCGTTCGTTGATGCCACCTGCTCGTTGAGGGTGGCCTCGAAGCCCCTTGCCGATGCGTTCAGCTGGGCGGACGACGAGGCGACCAGCACTCCGGAAGACTGTACTCGACGCATCAGGTCCAACAATTGCTCCATCAGCTGGTTGAACGCGGCTGCCAAGGCCCCGACCTCGTCCTTTCGATCGACGGACAGGCGCCTGTCGAGTGAAAGATTTCCGGAGGCAAGCTCGATCAAGCGCCCGCGGACGGAATCCAGCGCCCCGAGCAGGGGACGCTGCGCCAGCAGATAGGACAGGAACAACATGATGATCAAGGTGATACCAAGCCCGCCGCCCACCAGAATGAGCTGCCGGCTGGTATTGATCGCGCCTTCAATCGCTTGATGCGTACGTTCCTCCACCATGCGCTCGGCCGCCCGAATCGGCTCCATGATCCGCGCTTTTTCCCGATGGTAGCGTTTGTCGTGCATGATCCGGACGGCAAACGCCCGGTCTGCTGGGCCGGTGCGGGAATAGTCCGATAGCGTCAGGCTGGTGCCGCCTGGTTTATCCGTAAAGCGGCCCAAGAGCGCCTGGAAAGCCGCGGTTTCCGTTGCAACGAGATCATTTGAATTCCGCTCTGCTTCATCAAGCCGCCCTATTTCGGATTCGGTGAAACCGATCTCCTGCATCAATTCGCGCAGTGCGATCCGACGTCCATCCGGACGCGGCGCTTCGCCGTTGCGCACTGCCAGCACCTGCCAGTAGGCCTGCTCGTAGTCCGGATCGCCCGTGACCACGTACGTGCGGGCAAGCCGCGTCAGCTCATCCGAGCTGTCCTTCAACTCCCGGGCAAGCGTGATCGACTGCTGCGCCACATCCTGCAGGCGAGCGATTTCGCTGGACGCGTTCAGTACCGCAATCACGACCCACAGTAGTCCCAGATCGATAAGCGCAATTGCGGCGCCAAAACCGATGAAACGCTGGCGATAAGTCAAACCGCTGAACCGACCCATGCGATCCCCCCGCGCAAAACTGCTGCGTTGACCCGGTGAAAGGTCGGATATAACGCGCAGGCATTCCGGCGGTCAGTGTCCGCAGACTGCCTGCATGGCGTCAAGCACTCTGACCGCTATCGAGCATGCGCCTGTCCCCGCGGTCTGGCACCATCAGTGCCCGCGACGGCGCGATCGCCCGACGCGCAGACAGATCAAAGGGGGGAAGTCATGACAGGATTGTTTGAGCTTGCGGGTGATGTGGCCGTGGTAACGGGCGCGGGTCGCGGCATTGGCGAAGGTATTGCCAAGACGCTCGCGCGCGGAGGCGCGCGCGTTGTGTGCGCGGCGCGACGCGCCAACGAAATCGAGCGCGTGGCCGCCGAGATCAATGCCGCGGGGGGTGAAGCGATCGCGGTGCCCACGGATGTCACGCAGCCAGAAGCACTGGACGCCCTCGCTGATCGGGCCGTGGCCGCGTACGGGGGTCTCGACATCTGGGTAAACAATGCCGGCGGCTCGCCGATTCAAGCGCCGCTGATCGAGTTACCGGTGGCGGAGTGGCACGCCACACTGTCGCTGAATCTGTCCGCGATTTTCTTTGCTGTGCGGGCCGCCATGCGACACATGCGCGATGGTGGACGCATCGTCAATATCTCGTCGGTTGCGTCTCAGGATGTTTATGCCGGTAGCGGTCACTACTGCGCCGCAAAAGCGGGCGTAAACATGCTGACGCGTACGCTTGCCCATGAACTTGGACCGCGGGTCCGCATCAATGCGGTGTTGCCGGGTTTCGTGCCGACGGAGGTCATGATGACCGCGCTCGACATTGGCGCGGACGACCTTCCAGAACTCGCGCGCTCGCTCAACCTACCGGCGGGTCGTCTGGGTACGCCTGATGATTTGGGCGCTGCGGTGCTCTACTTCTGCTCGCCGGCCTCAGCCTGGGTGACCGGCCAATGTCTGCGGGTTGCCGGTACGCCCTGAGATCGAGGCGAACACTGCCCGGCGTGGTCCCATACCGGGTAGTGTCGTTTCTGAGCTTTTTTGGTTTCAGATGATCTCGGTTTTCAAACCATCTTCGTTCTCGAACCGGCTTCTTCACGCCTCATGGCGGTTACAACCGGTGTCGCTGTCGGGTTCAGCGAACGTCAAAAGCCACTTCCAGCCCGGTAAGCCCGTGCAGCAGGGCGTTCGGCGCAAAATCGGGCCGGGTAGCGCCGGGTGCGAGCCGAAAGTTCTTCAGCCGTTCGAACAGCACGCGGAAGCCGATATTCATTTCCCGCCGCGCCAGCGCCGCGCCCAGACAATGGTGAATACCGCGGCCGAATGCGACATGTTCCTTCAGGTTGTCGCGCATGATGTCGAAGCGCATGGCGTCGGCAAACATGTCGTCGTCCATGTTTGCTGACGCGAAGCGCGCGAAGCAAACCGAATTCGCCGGTATCGTGGTTCCGTGCAGCTCAACGTCTCGGGTCGTGCGACGAAACATGTTCGCGGACGGGCTTGAGTAGCGCAGCGTTTCTTCGACCAGTCGGCTGATCATTTCCGGGCCATGGTCGGCCTCGAGCAGCGCATATTGATCGGGGTTCTCAATCAGCAGCCAAATGCCTTCGGTCAGTGACGCGGCGGTGGTTTCGTTCCCGGCGACCAGGATCTGGGACAGCATTGACAGACATTCCGCGTTGTTGAGCGGCGTTTCGCCGTCGATGCTGGCGTTTACCACTTTTGACAGAATGTCATCCTGGGGCGCGCGTCGCCGCTCCTCAAGACGCTCCACAAAGTAGTGCTGGAACTCGAGCATGCCTCGCGCCGCACGCAGAGTGCCCTCGCGATCGAGCTGCTGGCTCAGGTTACCGATGAAGGCTTCAGTCCATTCGCGCAGCTTGTCCAGATCTTGATCCGGCAGCCCGATCTGTGACGCAATGACTCGCAGCGGCAAGGGTATGCCGAACGCAGTCAGAAACTCGCACCGACCCTGTGCCGCGAATTGATCAATCAGGAAATGTGACGTGCGCTCAATGAATGGCTCGAGCGCTCGCAGACTCGCAGGACCAAACGCGCCGTCCACGAACTTGCGGTAGCGTCGCTGCAGCGGTGGATCCTGAGTCAGCATCGTCGGCACATTCGGATAGCCCTGCGCCATGATCTCCTGCAGCTCCGTGTCATCGGCATTCACGGCGCGCGCCATGGCTGCCGGCATAACACTGGAGAACGTTTCCGGATCCTGGGCCATTGCCACCACGTCTTCGAACCGGGAAATGAAGAAGATGCCGGACAGCGGATCACGATGCACCGGCGCCTCGGCCCGGAGCCGGCGGTTCATCTCGTACGGGCAACGCAGCAGATCGGGATGCAGGGGGCTGATCTGGCTGACGGGGCACGTCTTCACGTGTTCAAGGATCTCGCTCACGGTGACTCCGGGGTTCTTGGATGACGGACAGGCATTATCGTATGGCAGGCTGGGACGCGGTGTCGAAGCCAGTTTCCTGTTTTACTCTTCGCCAGGGTTCATCGTGGCCAGGCGCTGTGCAGCTAACTGGGATCATTCGGGCGCTTGACCGAGCGTTCGGTGATCGGCCGCGATCTGTCGCAGCATCATGCGTCGGATCTGCCAGCCATGGGCCGAGGTCCACACCAGTTCGTCTTCATAGGTGCCCATGAACAGCCACAGATAGCCATCGGCCCGGGAGTGCCAGGCCTGCAGGTAGCTCGACATGCGCGCCTTGCCGCCCTGCCCCGATGCGTTCGGTCGCGAGAGCTCGCTGATGTGCTGGGTGCCGATCAGATGCTGAGTGGCGTTGTAGGGTTCGAGCGCATCCAGCACGATGTCGACCCACGCATCCGGCCCTGTGACCGATTCAACCCCCGCAGCGCCGATTTCCGCGTCGGCGGTAAAGATGCGTCGGTAGATGGCACGCCCGGCCTCGATCGCGTCCGGCGAGCCCTTGCCGATCAAGTCCGTGGCGATGCCGTAGGCGTGGCGCAGTTCCATGATCTCCTGACGATCTACTGCGG
This sequence comes from uncultured Pseudomonadales bacterium, assembly GCA_964628545.1. Lineage (GTDB taxonomy): Bacteria > Pseudomonadota > Gammaproteobacteria > Pseudomonadales > Azotimanducaceae > UBA7803. Next base: position 6,243 of record CAZVMA010000114.1, read on the forward strand.
CAACAAGACGTTCGTCGCTCATGTTCGGATGTCCTCCCCTCGTCGAGCGCGATCACGCTAACCGATTGTGCTCGTCTGGTCGACCGGGCGTCCTTGTTTGCGCCATGATCCTGTCGCGAGTACGAAATCCGACACGATTGGGGGGGGTAAAAACCGTGTTGAACATCTTCAGAAATCGGACCGCCGTCATTACCGGCGCCGCCAGCGGTATCGGTCTCGCGTGCGCGCGCCGCTGCGCCGATCTGGGAATGAATCTGGTGTTGGCGGACATCGAGAGCGCCAGGCTCGCGCAGTCGGTTGCCGAATTCGAAGCGCGACAGACGCCGGTGATTGGCGTGCTGACCGACACTATGCGCAAGTCATCGATCGAAGCCCTGTTTCGTGAGGCGACCGGGCGTTTCGGCAACATTCACCTGCTCTTCAACAATGCGGGTGTGGTCAACGGCGGCACCCCTGCTCCGGTCTGGGACATCCCAGACGTTGATTGGGATTGGGTGCTTGGCGTCAATCTCCACGGCGTGCGTTACGGCATCCAAGCTTTCGTGCCGCACATGATAGGTCACGGCGAGGACGGACACGTTATCAACACCGCGTCCATTGCGGCATTTCTGCCGGGCGGCGGGCCCTATGGGGTCAGCAAGTATGGTGTGGTGCTGCTGTCCGAAGGCCTTAGCCATGGTCTGCGGGCGCGCAGCGCCCGGATCGGCGTCTCTGTACTGTGTCCGGGATGGGTCAACACGCGCATCGCGGACGCCGAGCGGAATCGTCCGGACGCGCTCCAGAGCGCCGGCAACGGGGCGGGCGCGGGCTTGCCCATTGGCACCGCCCTCAGCGCCGGCAAATCGCCAGATGAAATCGCGCGGGTCGTTTTCGAGGCTATCGAAACCGATCGGTTCTATATCCTGCCCCACTCGGGATGGGATGATGTGGTCACTCGCCACGCAGCGGCCATCGTGGCCCGAGGCCCGGCGTTCGTGCTCGACACCCAGACCATTCTGGCCCGCCGCGAACAGGGAATCGACGTGTGAAACCCGCGATCCCGCCAACATGCACGCGCGACTTTACGCGGCAGGCAGTTTCATGGGAGCCTTCAGTGGAACTCAACAGGGACGGGGGCCCAGACATGTCGACCATTTATCCGATCTTTCAGCACGCCTACTATGTAAACGACATCGAGGAAGCCGCGCATCGCTGGCACCGCCTTTACGGCGCCGGCCCGTTTGTGCTGGTGCCGCACCACAAGACGGTCAAGTTCCAGTACCGGGGTACGCGCCAGGAGGCTGATGTGTCCTACGCCTTCGGGTACCTGGGCAATAATCAGATCCAGTTCATCCAGCAGCACGATGACACCCAGTCCATTTACCGCGACATGTACCGGGCAGGCCAGGAAGGCTTCCATCACGTGGGCTGTTTGGTCAATGATTTCGCAGCTGCGCGCAAG
>CAZVMA010000115.1:0-2972 GCA_964628545.1 uncultured Pseudomonadales bacterium
GGCGACGTTGTAGGCGATGTCGAGCCCGCCGTACGCGGCTACAGCCGCAGCGACCACCCGCTCGGCATCCCGCGCGCGCGTGATGTCGGCGGCCACGAAGATGCCGGTGCCGCCTTGTTCCCGGATGCGCGCAAGGGTTTCGTCCCCGGCATCCTGGCGACGACCCGTGGCCACTACACGCGCGCCAGCTGCGGCAAAGGCGATTGCAGCATCGCGACCCAGTCCGGACGTGGCGCCGGTGACGAGAACGATCTTGTTGTCGAAACGAACGGGCATGTGAAGACTCCTTATCGCCCGGCATGGGGCAGTCGAGCGTCTATTTCGGCATGCCGCTCAGTGGCGATCAAGCGCATTCCGCGTCATAGTCCCCGCGGTCGCCGAAGGGGCGGTGACGCTGTCGTATCGAGGGGGCTTCATGGCGCAACCGCCGTATCCGCATCCGCTGCTTGCCTGGAGCGTCGTGGCGCTGCTCGTTTTCGCGTCGCTCGTGTCGTTTGTGGATCGGCAGATCGTCGCCATTGTGGTCGAGCCGATGAAGCAGGATCTCGGTCTCAGTGATGCTGAAATCGGCTGGCTCTATGGGGTTTTTGCCGTTTTTTACGCCATTGCCGCGCTGCCCATCGCCTGGCTTGCGGACAATCGCAACCGCACGCGCATCATTGCCACCGGCATTGCGTTCTGGTCGGTGATGACGGCTGCTTGCGGAGTTGTGCAGAACTTCTGGCAGCTGCTGCTGGCGCGCATGGGGGTGGGCGTTGGCGAGGCCACCCTGACGCCGGCTACCCATTCCCTGCTCGGCGACTATTTCCCGCGTGAGCGGCTGCCGCTGGCGCTCAGCATCTATCAGCTGGGCCCCATTCTCGGCTCCGGCCTTGCGTTTGTGATTGGCGGCTTTGTGTTGTCGCTGGTCATGAGCCTGGAGCCGATGTCGCTGCCGGGTGTCGGCACCTTGCGGCCTTGGCAGCAAACCTTTGTGCTGCTGGGTCTCCCCGGGTTGCTGCTTGCGGCCGCGTTTCTGCTGATGCGCGAACCGGTGCGGCGGGTGGACCCGAAGCAGGATGCGGTGCCGCTAGGGGCGGTACTGGTGTTCTATCGGGCCCACCTGCGATTGCTGTCCTGCCATCACCTCGGCTGCCTGTTCCTGAACCTCATGGGCTACGCCTTCGTGTTCTGGAGCATCTCGTACTTCGTGCGGGTGCACGGTTTGGAGGCGGCTGATGCGTCGTGGACGTTCGGCTGGATTTTCACCATCTTTGGCGCACTCGGCCCGCTTCTGATCGCCTGGCTCGGCCGGTGGCTCGCAGACCGGGGGCATGATGACGCGAATATCCTGGCTGCGCTGATCGGCGGGCTACTGGCCATTCCGTTCATGATCGCGGTGCAGTTCGCGCCTACGCCAACCATTGCGTTCATCCTGTACGCGCCCGCGATGTGTTTCATCAATTCGCCGTTTGGCATTGCGAACGGCGCGCTGCCCGTGATCGCGCCGCCGCAAATTCGGGCACAGGTGGCCGCCGTCAACATGCTGGTGGGCAGCTTCGGCATGATGCTGGGCCCGCCGCTCGCGGGTTACTTCAACACCAGCGTTTTTCCCGGACCCGATGGCGTGCGCTATTCAATCATCACGCTGGTCTTGTTCTTTGGCACTTTGGGCTCGATCCTGCTGGCCTTCGCGCGTCGCCCCTACGCCATTGCCTACCGGCGCGCGCTGGCTGAGTCCCGGACCTGATCCAGGGGTTGTCCCGCAGTTTCGCGAAAGGCCAGCCACGCCACCAACGCGGCCGCCAGACTGAGCAGCGGCAGCCACTGCAGCGCGGCCCAGTTCGAGCCGAACCAGGGGTAGATCCAGGACAAGCTGGCCAGACCGGCAATGCCCCCCAGGGTTGCGATGAAACCCCGCAGTCCGCTGACCGTCGAGCGTAGGCCCGTTGGGAACGCCTCGGTGACATAGGTGGCAAGGGTCGTGTCGGCACCGAAGGTGATGAACAGCAGCAGCACCCACACCGGAATGATCCAGGGCAAGGCGCCGCCGTAGAACGCCATGGCTGCAACGCCCGCAAGCGCCATGAACGCCGCCGCAAGGCGTTTTCGTCCGAGCCGGTCTGACAGGCGGCCGGCAAGCGGGTTGGCCACGATGGCGAGCGCTCCGCCAATAACGGTCATTGCGGCCACTGCAGGCGGGGCAAGCCCATGCACGTCCTGCAGATACTTGACCTGGAAGAAACCCACGGCCCCGAACGCAAACGCGTAGATGAACGTGACCAGCGCGACGGCGAGGCTCTGCTGTCGGTATTCACGAAACAGGATGCCGAAATCATGGCCCCACAACGATGATGCAGTGCGCGCGCCGTGGCCGCTGACCGAGCGCTGATGGGCCATGAACAGCGCGGTTTCCGGCAGCGCGAGGCGCCAGCGCGCCACCAGCAGCAGCGGAATCACGCCAACCAGGTACAGCACTCGCCAGCCGCCCGGCAAAATGTCGACGAAGCCGTAGAGCAGCGCGGCCGTCCCGGCGCCACACGCCTGGATGGCAAACAGGGCGCCGATGCCCCAGCCGCGGTGGGCGTCCGGAAACTCCTCGGCAATCACGACCGCCGCCAGCAGCGTCTCCGCAACCGCGAACATGCGGGCAAAAAACTGAAGCGCGGTAAACGTGGCGGCGTCCGGCGCAAACGCAGTAGCACCGGTCAGCAGCGTGTACAGCAGAACGGTAACCAGCAGCATGCGACGTCGCCCGACGCGATCCGCGAGCGCCGTGACCAGAACCGCGAACAGAGCGCCCGCACGCACGATAGAGCCCACTTCGCCAAGATCTGCCTCGGCGATGCCGAGGCTTGCCTGAATATGAGTCAGATTCAGCTGAAACAGGTAGAGATCGTACATCTCGAAAAACGAGACGATCGACACCAGACCGAGCACACGCCACTGGCGCTCGGTCAACTCAGGGGGCGGACCGAGAAACCAGGCGAATC
>CAZVMA010000115.1:2982-3396 GCA_964628545.1 uncultured Pseudomonadales bacterium
TTGCGATTGCCGACGGCGGGTATCAGAGCATAGAACCTGTTGCTGCAGAACGGGCTTCCGCTCCGGCCGCAAAACCGCGTAGGCTTCGGGCATGCTGAATAACCAAGCTCAATCGGCCCGGTATCTTTGGTACGTCGTCTTCGTGCTGACGCTGGCCTCGACGCTGTCGTTCATCGACCGCCAGATCCTGAACGTGATGATCGGTCCGGTGAAGCGCGACCTGGGTGGCATCAGCGATACCCAGATCTCGTTGATCATGGGTCTTGCCTTTGCGCTGTTCTACAACGTCATGTCGGTGCCGATGGGGCGCCTCGCGGACAGCGCCAACCGGCGCAATCTAATGGTGGCAGGCGTCGCGGGCTGGAGTGTCATGACCGCGCTGTGCGGGGCGGCGCACCAGTACTGGCAGCTGTT
>CAZVMA010000115.1:3406-6662 GCA_964628545.1 uncultured Pseudomonadales bacterium
GTGGGCGTAGGGGAGGCGACACTGGGTCCTGCAGCCAACTCGGTGCTGGCCGACCTGTTTCCGCGCGATCGCCTGCCGATTGCGATTGGCGTCGTTTCTGCTGCGCCATTTCTGGGGCAGGGCCTCGCGAACATGCTGGGTGGGCCTCTGATCGATTACCTCGAAGCCACACCGCGCCTGATCGTGCCCGTGCTCGGCGAGGTGTTCTCGTGGCAGATGGTGTTTCTGGTTGTGGGTCTTCCGGGTCTGCTGGTGGCCCTGCTGGTGCTGACCACCCGCGAGCCAGCCCGGCAGGGACGGTTGCGCGCGGCCGATGATGCTGTGCCGCTCTCCGAGGTCATGGTGTTCGTGCGTCAGCGCGGCAGCTTGTTCACCCTGATGTTTCTCGCCTACCTGTGCCTGTCGACGCAGGGATATTCGTTGTTTTCCTGGCTGGTCGAGTACTACGTTCGCAATCACGGCTGGTCGCGCACCGAGATCGGCCTGACTTACGGCGTGATCGCCATGGTGGTGGGCATCACCGGCAGCGTGCTGGCCGGTGTCTGGGCCGGGCGCATGATTGCGCGCGGCACGCCGGACGCCACCTTGCGTATCGTGATGTGGGTATCGCTGGCGCTGCTTCCCACCGCGACCGCTTTTACGCTGATCCCGGATGGTCGCGCCGCCATTGCCCTGTTGATTCCGGTGACCTTCCTGATGGCCATGCCGTCCGGGCTGATGATGACCACGCTACAGGCCATCGCCCCCAACGAGCTGCGCGGTCAGATGGTGGCGTTTTACCTGGTTGCAGTCAGTTTCCTGTCGTACACGTTTGCGCCGTCGTTGCCGGCCATGATCAGCGACTTCGTGTTTGGCAGCGAACTCGCGCTCGGCAAGTCGATCTCGCTGCTGGCCGTGCTGAATTACGGCGTCGCCTTTGCTTGCCTGGCTTGGTGTCTGCCAGCCTACCGACGGGCTTTGGCCGAGGCTGAAACCTGGCACGCCACGGCGCCGAACTGACGGGTGACCGGCCTGAACTGTCGATGAGCGAACATGGGGGAATTATGGGGGACAGACTCGCGGGCAAAGTGGCGCTGGTCACCGGTGGTGCCAGCGGCCTGGGTGCCGGCATCGTCCAGCGGTTTTTAGAGGAAGGCGCAGTTGTCTGGGTTGCCGATCTGACGCGGCCACCGGCTGACAGCGTCGCGGCGTCCGCGCGCTGGATCGAGCTTGATGTGCGCAGCGAGAGCGCCTGGGAATCGGTGCTGGATTCCGTGGTGGCGGCGTCCGGCCGACTCGACATCCTGGTCAACAACGCGGGTATTTTTCTCTCGGCACCCGTGGACGAAACCCGACTGGAAGATTTTCAGCGCGTGCTCGACGTTAATCTGGTCGGCGTGTTCCTCGGCTGCAAACATGGCGTTCGCCAGATGAAGCGAACCGGGGGCGGCTCGATCATTAACCTGTCGTCAGTGGTCGGCTTGCGTGGGCAACTCGGGGGCGCCGCCTACAGCGCGAGCAAAGGCGGCGTGCGCATGATGAGCCGCTCGGTCGCGCTGGAAGGCGCGCCGCATGCCATACGCTGTAACACCATTCACCCCGGCATCATCGAATCGCCCATGCTGCGCGCGGCCATGGGACGGGGTGGCGACATGGCGGCGCGGGAGCGCGCAGTGAGTGCCAGTCTGCCGATTGGCTATATCGGTGACCCGGTGCTGGATATTGGCAACATGGCCTTGTACCTCGCGAGCGACGAGAGCCGGTATATCACTGGAACCGAGATGATCGTGGACGGCGGCATGATCACGGGTCTGCCGCGCTGACATCCGCCTGCAGGGGAGGCTGCCACCATGTTGATCGGCGAAGCGCGCTACGCGCACGTGTTCAGTCCCATCCGGGTGGGCGGCGTGACGATCCCGAACCGCATCGTGCGTTCGGCGCACGGCACGCTGCTGACCGGCGAAGCCGCCATTGCCTATCATGAGGCGCGCGCTCGCGGCGGCGTCGGCATGATCACTCTGGAAGCCACCGGCGTGCATCGGCTTGTCGCGACACAAGTGCCCCTCTGGTCGGATGACGTGCTGCCTTACTATCGCGAGATCAGCCAGCGCATTCACGCCCACGGCACGGTGCTGTTCCAGCAGATTTACCATGCCGGTGCGAGCTATGGTGCGCGCGGCGCCGAAAGCTGGGGTGCCAGCGCGATCCCGAATTATCAGCAGGGCGTCGTGCCGTTCGCGATGACTGCAGGGCAGATTGCCGAAGTGATCGATGCGTTTGCGGCCGCGGCGCGGCGATGTCGCGACGGTGGTCTCGATGGTGTCGACATTCACGCCTCGAGCGGATATCTCATCCACGAATTTCTGTCGCCAGCGCTGAATCAGCGCGACGACGCCTACGGCGGATCATTCGAGAAACGTCTGCGGTTCCTCCTCGAGATCATCGCCGCCGTTCGCGACGCGGTGGACGACCCAGGGTTTGTAGTCGGCGTACGACTGCCGAACGAAGATCACACTCCCGGAGGCCTCGACGCTGCCACCGTGGCCGAGATTGCCGCGCGAATCGATCCGCTGGTTGATTACGTGTCGCTGCACATGGGGTCCTACTGGCGCTTTCACACGCTGATTGCGCCGACCGATGCGCCACTGGGTGTCGAGATGCCGGCGAACCGCCCGATTGTGGCCCGCGTAACGAAACCCACCATCGTGGTGGGGCGCATCAACACCGTCGATCATGCGGAAGCCATTATTCGCGCCGGCGAAGCCGACATGGTGTCAATGGTGCGCGCGCTGTTGGCCGACCCGGACCTGGTGAACAAGTCGCGACGCGGTGACGAAGCCCGCATCCGGCCCTGCATCGGCACCAACATCGGTTGTGTCGGACAGATCATGAGCGGTCATCCGCTGTCCTGCGTGGTCAACCCGGCAGCGGCGCGGGAACGGTTGATCACGTTTGAACCCGCAGACCGCGCGGCGCGCCCGAAGCGCGTGCTGATTGTCGGCGGCGGACCGGCAGGGCTCGAGGCCGCCCGCACGGCGCGGCTACGTGGTCATGAGGTGATTCTCCACGAGGCTTCTGAGCGCCTGGGTGGGCAGGTCGCCATCGCGGCGTCTGCGCCGCATCGTGCGGATGTGGGCGCGATCGTGTCGTTCCTGATCGATGAGGTGACTGCGCTCGGTGTGAGCGTACACACGGGTTCGCTCATCGATGCTGAGCGGGTGGCCGAAATCGATCCCGACGAGGTGGTTATCGCCACCGGCACCCAGCCGCGCGTCGA
>CAZVMA010000115.1:6725-7657 GCA_964628545.1 uncultured Pseudomonadales bacterium
GTTTTCAGGTATCGACGCCGGCGTCGCCGATTCCCGGGTTCGATCTACCGCACGTTTTCAACGCCTGGCAGCTGTTTGGCTACGGCGCGCCTGCGTCCATCGAAGGCCCGGTGGTCGTGTTCGACGACACCGGCAGTTTCGAGGCCATTTCGGCGTGCGATGCGCTGTTGGCAGCCGGGGCCCACGTGACTTTGGTTTCGCGCTTCGAAACCATCGGCGGCACGGTTCCGTTTCCGCCGGTAACGGTGGAAGCGGCGCGCGAGCGACTGATGTCCGGCAACTTCGATTTCATCGGCGGCCATTATCTGCGGGGCATCGCAGCAGACACCGTCGAGATTGGTGTGCTGTTCACGGAGCGCGTGCGGCGGCTCGCCGCGCGCACGGTGGTCATCGTCGGGTTCAATCAGCCCAGCCGCGAACTGGTGGAAACGCTGGTGCCCGGCAATCGCTGGCAGGTGCACGTAATCGGTGATGTCCAAGGCCGCAGCGGCATCATGAACGCGATTCACAGCGGTGCGGCGCTGGGGCGCACGCTCTGACGCGTGCCCTGATGCCTGGCGACCTGAACCGTCAGCTGGGACCGTTCAGCTGGCAATGGTCAGCGCTGGTCGGCCAGCGCTGAATCAACTTGAATCAACGGCCGATCAGACCGACCGCCTCGGGGTTCGACCAGAAGCCCGCGAGCAGGCTTTGGCCGGTCCATGCATAAAGCGCGTTGTCGTCCAGCACCACCCGTGTCTGATCAGAGACGGTCTCTCCATTCGGCAGCCGCACCTCGCCTACGGTTGCCAGTGTGGCGGCTTCCGGCGTTGATTTGCCGGTGATCTCGAACAGGGCGATGGCGTCCTTCGACTGGTATGTCTGATCGACGATACGCCACGCGGAATAGGGCAGGGTGAAACGATCGGGCGTGCTGCCCTGTGCCGCGCCTG
>CAZVMA010000116.1:0-7615 GCA_964628545.1 uncultured Pseudomonadales bacterium
GGTGACCCTCGAATTCGCGGATGACGGCCTCGACCGCATCGCCACGCTCGCGTGGGAAGTGAATGCCGGAACCGAGAACATCGGCGCGCGGCGGCTGCATACCCTGCTTGAGCGTCTACTGGAAGCCGTGTCGTTTGCCGGTGCCGAGGCGGGGGCAAGCACAGTTCGCATCGACGCGGCCTACGTGGACGAGCGACTGGCGCCGCTTGCACGGAACCAGGACCTGTCCCGGTATATTCTCTGACCGTTACGTTTGTCGGCACGGAGACCCCATGCAACGCCCAGGCAGCATCAACTACCAGCGCAAATCCCGCCTGCTGTGCATCGTGTTCGGCGCCGAGGAACTGCGCATCCCCGCCGAGCTGTTGCGCGTCTATTCGCCATCCGCCGAGGTGCGCGGACACTCAGAGGACGAACGCAAGCTGCAAACCGGCAAGAAGTACGTGGGCATCAAGGCCATCGAGCCCGTCGGCAACTATGCCATCCGCCTGATCTTCGACGATGGCCACGATTCCGGCATCTACGCCTGGGATTTTCTGTATCAGCTCGGCTCGCGCGCGGAGAAATACTGGCAGGACTACTTCACCGAGCTGCGTGAGGCCAACGCCTCCCGGTTGCCCGCGATTCCGGTGGGGCAATGGAGCCCGAAGGCGTAAACTGACCACCACCGACAATCAGGTTCCGCGAGCATGACACGCGACCCGGATGGCGCAGGCGCTGACGCCCCGACCGTCGATTTCGGCTACCGCCAGGTCAGACCCGACGAAAAAACCGCACTGGTGCGAGGCGTCTTCGAGCGCGTCGCCGGGCGCTATGACGTCATGAACGACCTCATGTCGTTTGGCACGCATCGCCTGTTCAAGCGCATAACGGTCGAAATGTCGGGCGTGCGTGCCGGTCAGCGGGTGCTTGACCTTGCCGGCGGTACCGGCGATCTGTCTGCTCTGTTTGCGCCGGTGGTAGGGCCGGACGGGCAGGTCGTGCTCGCCGACATCAATCCGCACATGATGGGCGTGGGCCGCGATCGGCTGATCAACCGCGGTCTGGCACAGGTGGCCTACTGTCAGACCTGCGCAGAAGATCTGCCGTTTGCCGAGCAGACCTTCCACTGTGCCGTCATCGGCTTTGGGCTTCGCAACTTCACGGACAAGGATCGCGCCCTGCGCGAGCTGCTGCGGGTGCTGGTACCGGGTGGCACCTTGCTGGTGCTCGAATTCTCGAAGCCGAAGCACCCGCTGCTCGATGCCGCCTACGGCGCCTTCCAGGCGCTGTGGCCGCCGGCGGGTCGGCTGATCGCGGGCGAATCTGCAAGCTATCAGTACCTGGTCGAGTCCATCCGCATGCATCCTGCGCAGGCGGTGCTGAAACAGATGATGGCCGACGCCGGCTTCGAGCAGGTCGAATACCACAATCTGCTCGGCGGCATCGCGGCGATCCATCGCGGTGTGCGGCCATGACCGCGCGCCCGACCTTGCCGCCCGGGCTGCGGCAGCTAGGCTCCGTGCTCACGGACGCACTCGATGACCTGACCGCCCGCGCCATCCGCCTCGACCCGGTGGCGGCAGCGCGCATTGCGGCGCTGGGCGGACGCGTGCTGGCCATCGAGGCCATCGTCCCTGCCTGGACGGGCAACGAGCCGACCGCACTAAGCTTCACCCTGACGTTCGAACAGGGGACCTTGCGAGTGCGCCCCCGATCCGAGCACGAGCCGGATGCGCACGCACGCGTGCGCGGCCCGCTGTCGACCCTGATCGGTTGGCTGACCGGACCGCAAACCACGCTCTCGCCCGACCTGCAGCTCGACGGCGACCTGCAGCTGATCGAGGCGGTAGGCGCGCTTGCCGGCGACTACCGCCCAGATTTGACGGCGCCCGTCGGCCGGATCGTGGGTCCCGGCGTCGCCAACACCGTGCTGAACGCGCTCGACGCGGCCAGCGCCGGCTTCGGCCTGATGCGCAACCTGTTGCGCGACACCGCGGCCGACAGTGCGCGCCAGATGTTTTCGGATCGAGCCCTTGCGACGGCATTTCTGGATGAACTGGACGCGCTGAGGGCCGATGTCGACCGGCTTGCGGCCCGAGTTGAGCTGACGGAATCGCGCGCAGCCGTCGGACCCGCCGACAGCGCCGGCCGGCCAATGCCGTGACCGAGGCGGCACGACTGGCACGGGTTGTCCGGGTTGCCGCCCGCTATCGCGTTGACACACTGATCACCGACCTACTACCCGCCCTGCCGCTGCCGGCCAGGGTCCTACTGCGCTTTTCGCCACTGCAATTGCTGCCGGTTGGTGAGACGCCGCGCGGCGAGCGGCTGCGCGACGCGCTGATTGCGCTCGGGCCGGTATTCATCAAGTTCGGCCAGCTGCTCTCTACGCGCCGGGATCTGTTGCCCGCCGACGTGGCCGATGCTCTGGCGGGACTGCAGGATCGCGTACCGCCGTTCCCAAGCGCCGACGCGCGGGCGCTGATCGAGACTGCGCTCGGTCAGCCGATTGCCGCCGTGTTCGCTGAATTCGAGACCGAACCTCTCGCTTCCGCATCCGTTGCGCAGGTGCATGGCGCCGTCCTGCATGACGGCACGCAGGTGGTCGTCAAAGTGGTGCGACCGGACATCAAGCCCCAGATCGACGCGGATCTCGCGCTTCTGAAACGGGTCGCGGACGCGCTGGAAAGTTACTCGCCAGATGCCGCTCGACTACGCGTTCGGGCGATTGTTGCGGACTACGAGCAAACGATCTTGCGCGAGCTCGATCTGGTGCAGGAGGCCCACAACACGGCGCGCCTGCGGCGCAATTTTGCCGAATCCCCGCTGCTGGCGGTGCCGCGCGTGCATTGGCCTCTGGTGCGGCACAACGTGCTGGTGATCGATCGAGTGTTCGGTGTGCCCATTGGTGATCTCGAGACCCTGCGCGCGCGCGGCACCAACTTCGAGCGGCTGGCGGCGCGCGGGGTAGAGACTTTTTTCACCCAGGTCTTCGAACACAACTTCTTCCACGCGGACATGCATCCGGGCAACATTTTCGTCGACGTATCGAATCCCGATGACCCGCATTACATCGCCATCGACTGCGCGATCGTAGGATCCCTGACCGCCGCGGATCAGGATTACCTGGCGCGCAACGTGTTGGCCTTCTTCAACCGCGATTACGCGGAGGTGGTGCGCTTGCACCTGGATTCAGGGTGGATTCCGGACGACACCGATCCGGTTGCCTTCGAGCGCGTGATCCGCGCGCTCTGCGACCCGATCTTCGAGAAGCCGCTGGCCGAAATCTCGTTCGGCACATTCCTGATGGACCTGTTCGATACCGCACGCAGTTTTCGCATGGAGATTCAGCCGCAGCTGGTGCTGCTGCAGAAGACGCTGTTGTACATCGAGGGCCTTGGTCGCTCGTTGTACCCTGCGCTCGACCTGTGGGCGACCGCCAAGCCGTTCATGGAGCGCTGGATGATCGAACGCGTAGGCCCGGCCGCTGCCCTGCGCACCTTGGCGCTGCATGCGCCGGTGCTGCTGCGAGAGCTGCCCGACTTACCCGCGACGCTGGCTCAGGCCGGCCAGCGGCTAAGACGACTCGAGCAGACCACAGCGCGCCAGGCTGCCACGATCGAGCGCATGCAGGCGCAGCTGCACCGGGCGGCGCAGCGGCGCCGACGGGGTCTGGCGGCTGGCATCGTGCTGGCGCTGTTGGCCGGTACGCTGATTCTGCTGCGCGCCTGAGACGAGCGGATGACTGCGACGCGCCCAGCCCGCAGGGGCGGCCCGCTGGGTGACGCCGCTCATCGGGCAAGGGCTCACCAAGACAACAGGGGACGACATGAACAGCAACGTGATCGATGACCTGACCCGAGTGCTGGAGGCCCGCAAGGACGCCGACCCCGAGTCGTCCTATGTCGCTTCGCTGTACCACCGGGGTCTGAACAAGATTCTGGAGAAGGTCGGCGAAGAAGCGACCGAGGTCATTCTCGCCGCCAAGGACCACGGTCGGGGTGACGCAGATCCGCGCGCGCTGACCGGCGAAGTCGCGGACCTGTGGTTCCACACGCTGGTCATGCTGGTACATCTGGGTGTGCGACCGACCGAGGTGCTGGATACACTGGCAACGCGTTTCGGCATCTCCGGGCACGAAGAGAAACGCAATCGTCATCATGGCCGCGAATCGTCTCCGCTAGACTCCGGTCCGGCGACAGGAGAAAAGTAATGTTCGGACTCGGTATCGGCGAATTACTCGTTATTCTCGCGATCGTTCTGCTGCTGTTCGGACCGAAGCGGATCAAATCACTCGGCGGCGACCTGGGCAGCGCGATCAAAGGCTTTCGCAAGGCAGTGGCCGAAGAGGACAGCAAACCCGAACCCAATGCCAACCGGGTGATCGAGGGCGAAGTCACCGGCACCTCGATCGAGACGCCGCGCAAGCAGGACTCGCATGTTTGAAATCGGCTTCCAGGAGCTGATGCTGGTGGCGTTGGTGGCGCTGCTGGTACTCGGCCCGGAACGGTTGCCCGGCGCACTGCGAACCATGGGCTTGATGCTCGGGCGGCTGCGCCGCAGCTTCGACTCCGTAAAAGTCGAAATCGAGCGCGAGATCGGCATGGACGATATTCGCCGCCAGCTGCATAACGAAGCGGTGATGGATGAACTGAAACGCATCGAGCGCGACCTGCACCAGCCCGCAGGCGCAGATGCCGGCCATAGGGCAACCACCGCAGCCAGCGACGCGGCAACCGCTCCGGCCGCTCCGGCCAATTCCCCCGCTGCGGCCGACTCACGAACGCCATGAGTGCGGACTCCGGCGACATGCCGTTTCTTGAGCATCTGGTCGAGCTGCGCAGCCGAATTCTGCGCGCGCTCTTGTCGGTGCTGGTGCTGTTCTTCCCGACCTACTACTTCGCGAACGAGATTTACGCCTTCGTGGCGGCACCGCTGCTGGCGCACCTGCCGGAGAATTCCTCGATGATCGCTACCGAGGTGGCGTCGCCGTTCTTCACCCCGTTCAAGCTGGCCGCCTACTCCGCGCTGTTCGCGGCGATTCCCTACGTGTTGCATCAGGCGTGGGCATTCGTGTCGCCCGGGCTGTACCTCCACGAGAAGCGCTTTGCCCTGCCGCTGCTGTGCTCGAGCGTCGCGCTGTTTTATGCCGGCATGGCGTTCGCTTATTTCCTGGTATTCCCGGTGGTGTTCCAGTTCTTCGCGGGGATCACGCCGGTGGGCGTCGCGATGATGACCGACATCAACCGCTACCTCGATTTTGTGCTGGGCATGTTCTTCGCGTTCGGTTTCGCGTTCGAAATCCCGATCGCCGTGCTGCTGATGGTCTGGACGGGCATTACTACACCGGCGCGGCTTGCCGCGTCCCGCCCGTATGTGATCGTGGGGTGCTTCGTGGTGGCGATGATCCTGACGCCGCCGGACGTGCTGTCGCAAACCCTGCTGGCGGTGCCCATGTGGATCCTGTTCGAGCTGGGCGTCCTGACCGCACGGCTGATCGAGCGCCGCACGACACCAGCCGAAGACGAGGCGGGTACCACAGACGTTACGCCATCAAGCAGCGAAGGTTGAGGCGCACGGTCGTCACGCAAGGGGCAGCGCTACTCGGCGGCGGACAGCTTACCGCGAGAGCATAAACGTCGCCGGCCCGTCGTTGACCAAGCCCACCTGCATGTCGGCACCGAAACGACCGGAGGCCACCCGCGCGGACCGCTCGCGCAGCAGCGTCAGCAACCGCTCATAACCGGCTTCTGCCTCCGCCGGCGCAGCCGCGCCGCTGAAGCCTGGACGGCGCCCTCGAGACGTATCCGCCGCCAGCGTGAACTGGGACACCACAAGGACCTCACCGTCGATATCCTGCACGGAGAGGTTCATCGGCAGGCGCTCGTCGGGAAAGATCCGCAGCTCAAGAATGCGGTCTGCGAGCCACCGCAAACGGGTCTCATCGTCGCCCGGCTCGATTGCGACAAACACCAGAATGCCGCGCCCGATCGCGGCAATGCGCGCGCCTGCAACAGTCACGTCCGCGCGCGTCACGCGCTGCAGCAGTGCCTTCATCGATACGCTCAGGCGTCTTCCCGAGCCGAGCCGGCCCGCTTGCGCTGGTGCTCTTTCAGGAACTCCTTGCGCACGCGGATCGTCTTCGGCGTGACCTCTACCAGCTCGTCCTCGTCGATGAACTCCAGGGCCTGCTCCAGCGTCATGCGCACCGGGGTGGTCAGCAGAATGTTCTCATCGCTGCCTGAGGCCCGAATGTTGGTGAGCTTTTTCTCCTTCAGCGGGTTCACGACGAGATCGTTTTCGCGGCTGTGAATGCCGACCACCATCCCTTCGTAAATTTCCTCGCCCGGGCCGATCATGAGCCGGCCCCGGTTCTGCAGGTTGAACAGGGCATAGCCGACCGATTTGCCTTCCGCCATCGACACCAGCACACCGCTGATGCGTCGGCCGATTTCGGCCTCGAGCCGGGGCCCATAGCCCGCAGGGCCGAACGACATGATGCCGGTGCCTGACGTCATCGACAGAAATTGGGGTCGATAGCCCATGAGTCCGCGCGTCGGAATGCGGTAACGCAGCGCGACCCGCCCCTGACCATCGACCTGCATGTCCTCGAGTTCGCCGCGGCGCTCGCCGAGGCTCTCCATGACCTTGCCTTGATAGGCTTCCTCGATATCGACCGTGAGCAGTTCGTAGGGTTCGTGGACGACGCCGTCGATCACCCGCGTGATGACGCGGGGACGGGAAACCGCAAGCTCGTAGCCTTCGCGCCGCATGGTCTCAATCAGCACCGAGAGGTGCAGTTCACCGCGCCCGGACACCTCGAAGCGATCGGGGTCGTCCGTTTCGCGTACCGACAGCGCCACGTTGTGCGAGGCCTCGCGCAGCAAGCGGTCGCGGATCTGACGGCTGGTCAGGAAGTCGCCCTCGCGACCCGCAAACGGCGATGTGTTGACGCAGAACAGCATGGTCAACGTGGGCTCATCGACCGAGAGCGCCGGCAGCGCCTCGACGCAGTCAGGCGCGCAGATAGTTTCGGAGATGCTGATCTCTTCGATGCCGGTGACGCACACGATGTCGCCCGCTTCCGCCGAGGGGCGCTCGACGCGGTCGAGGCCGCGATAGCCAAGAATAGTCAGCAAGCGCGCCTTGCGTGTCTTGCCGTCGCGCGAGATCGCGACCACAGCCGTGTTGCGCTCGATGCGGCCGCGCGTGATCCGGCCGATACCCATCACGCCGAGGTAGCTGGAATAGGCGAGCGAGCTGATCTGCATCTGGAACGGGCCGTCGCGATCGACGCGTGGATCAGGGACGTAGCGAACGATGGCATCGAGCAGCGGCGTCATGTTGGCGACCAGCGCGTCTGGCTCGAGCCCGGCTTGGCCGAGCAGCGCCGAGGTGTAGACGATGGGGAAGTCGAGCTGCTGATCGGTTGCGCCAAGACTGTCGAACAGGTCGAACACCTGATCAATGACCCGATAAGGGTCGGCGCCGGGGCGATCGACCTTGTTCACCACCACAATCGGGTTCAGACCCGCCGCGAACGCCTTCTGGGTGACAAATCGGGTTTGCGGCATGGGACCGTCGACCGCGTCCACCAGCAGCAGCACCGAGTCCACCATCGACAGGATGCGCT
>CAZVMA010000117.1:0-381 GCA_964628545.1 uncultured Pseudomonadales bacterium
TGCGCGAACATCGATTTTCGCGCCACGAACCGCACCGGCCGACTGAGGCCCGCGGTGCTGACGCGAATGAACTGGTCGTCGGACACGCCCAACGTGCGGGCCACACCTTCCGGCACCAGCCCGTGCCCAAATCCGGCGATGGCCATCTGAGCCAGCGAAAAAAACGATTCCAGAGAGACCTCGCGCGCCAGGTTCAGTCGCCGCATGGCGTCTTCGATCGACCGCCATGCCCCGGAGCGAGATTCGATAGTGATCACCGCCAGCGGGTCACCAATCGCGTACTCGATGGGTATCAGCCGCGAGGGCAGGATGACCATCGGCTCAAGCCGAATCACCTCGCTCAAGAGGTCGGTGTCCGCGTCCGGCGAGCCCGTGCAGATG
>CAZVMA010000117.1:391-3678 GCA_964628545.1 uncultured Pseudomonadales bacterium
GACCATGTATTCCCCGGAACGAATGCGGTCCAGCACCACCGGCGAACGCTGAGCATGAAAGGTGAACTCGACCTCGGGCATGCGCGCCTGCACGGCCGCAAATAGCCGCGGCCCCCAGCTGGCCAGAATGGCTTCGGAAACGCCCATGATGATCTTGCCCTTGCGCAGGGCGCTGTCTTCCAGAAAAACGCCGCGAAGTTCCGAGATCAGCGGCGTCACGCGCTCGACCAGCCGAGTGCCGTGATGCGTCAGCACCACGCGCCGTCCGTGGCGCTCGATCAGATCGCGGTCGTAGTAGCGCTCAAGCGCGTCGATGCGCTTGCTCACGGCCGACTGCGAGATCTTCAGCACCGTTGCCGTTTCCATCATGGTGCCGGTGCGCGACAACACGACCAGCGTTTCGAGGTTCTCGATCATGCGCGAACCCCGGCCACCGGTCGTTAGACCGGCTTCACCACGAACAGCAGATCGCCCGCATTTACCTGCTGGCCACCCGCCATGTTGATGCGGGTGACCTGGTACTGACGATCCTCGGCATAGAGCGCTGCGTCCACATTGAAGTCGGCCAGTTTCAGCGGCGTGAAGATCTTCATCGCCTCCAGCTGGCACAGCGTGTGGCGCACCGAGATGCGGTCGCCAACCGATACATAATCCGGTTCGCTCGGCGTAGGCGTGGTGTAGAAGATCGCGGTGGCCGGCGCCAGCACCTTCAGCTCGTCGCTGCCTTCGATCCGGATCGCTTCGAGATTGATGCCAGACGCCATCTCGCCTGCGGCAGACTCGATTTCGGCAATCAGCGCATCACCGTCGGTGCGGGCCAGAAACTCCGGCAGGAAGTTGGTGTCGTAGACACCGTCGCGGAACACCTGATCCGCGAGAATACGCCGCAGCAGCGGGATGTTGGTGCAGATGCCGGTCACCCGAACACGGCCGAGGTAATCGAGCAGTTTGTCGAGCCCGGACTGACGGTCTGCGGCATGCACGATCACCTGCGCGATCATGCTGTCGTAATACGGCGAGACCTGCTTGCCTGGCGCAGCCGCGGCGATGATCTCAACGCCCGGCTCATCCGGAAACACACAGTCCACGATGCGTCCCGGGTGCGGGCGGAACTGCAGACGGCCATTCGACCCGACCTGCACCCGCTCGGCGGTGACCCGGGCCTCGATTGAGTAGCCGTTCTGAGCCGGTGCCAGGTCTGCGATCGACTCTCCCGAAGCAATACGAAACTGCTGCGTCACAATGTCGATGCCCGAAGTCCACTCGGTCACCGGGTGCTCGACCTGCAGCCGCGTGTTCATTTCCATGAAGTACACGGCATCGTTCTTCAGATCGAAGATGAACTCGACCGTGCCGGCACCCATGTAGTCAACTTCATCCGCGATGGCTGCCGTGTAATCCAGCACGGCCTGTCGCAGCCGGTCCGACAACATGGTCGACTCGGACTCCTCGAGCACTTTCTGCTTGTCGCGCTGCACGCTGCAATCGCGAATGCCGAGCACCCGGGTGTTGCCGTGGGCGTCGCGCAGCAGCTGCACCTCAATGTGGCGCAGCGAGGTGACGTATTTCTCGAGATAGACGTCGCCGTTGCCGAACGCGCTGCGGGCCTCCGCAGTCACGCGATGGAAGGTCTCGTGGAACACGTCCGCCGAATCGACCACCTGAATACCTTTGCCGCCACCGCCGTGGACAGCCTTGATGACCACCGGATAACCAATGGTTTCGGCCACTTCGGCGGCGCGATCGACATCGGTCAGAATGCCGTGGCTGCCCGGCACCACCGGCACACGCAGACGCATCGCGGTATTGATGGCGTTCGACTTGTTGCCCATGGTGTCCATGCTGCCCACGGGCGGGCCGATGAAATTGATGCCGTGGCTGCGGCAAAGTTCAGCGAACTGGGCGTTTTCGGACAGGAACCCGATGCCGGGGTGCAGCGAGTCAACGCGCTCGAGTTCGGCCACCCGGATCACGCTGAGCGCGTTCAGATAGCTCTCATCCGGCGTGTTGCCGCCAATGCAGACCAGGGTGTCGCGCGCGGTCAGCTGATCGACCGCCGCCGACTCCATATCCGGGTCGGACTGCACCAGCACCACCTCGATGTCGTTCTTCTGAGCAATACGAATCAGTTTGGCGGCGGTGCAGCCGCGCGCGTGAATCAGCGTGCGGCGCGTGGGTCGCAGCAGGTCGCGCGCACCGAGCTTCGGCCGCTCGGGCACCGCCTGGGGCAGCGTGTCAGCGCTCAGAATGCCGGCCAGCACGCGACTCACCACGGCGGGCGCAGTCTCCACCGCCACCGGCACCTCGGGATCGACGCGCCGCAGCGCCGGGTCGAGATCGGGCAGGAACGGATGCTGCACGAGGCCCTGCATGGCACCCGGCACGGTCGACAGATAGTTCGAAAGGATGGAGGTCAGCGGCAGGTTCGAGGGCACGACAATCTGGCCCGCGAACGGCATGCTGGTGCCGGAGAAATAGTAGGTCTGCACCAGCGGATGGGTCACGAAGCTGGCCTGCGCGCCACCGGTGCAGTCGCCAAATCCGAACACCACGATGGGCAGATCGTGATCGCGCACGAAACGGGTAATACGGTCGTTCACCGCCGCCATGGAGAACAACGCGCCTGCGCCCTCCTTGGTCTGCATGCCGCCCGAGGAGATGAAGCACACGACGGGCAGCTTCTGCTCCGCGCACTCGACCAGGAGCCGGCAGAATTTCTCGGCGCTGGCCATATCGAATGAGCCCGCCTGGAAATCGACGTTCGAGATCACCGCACCCACGCGCACTGGACCGTCAGCGCGGGCAAAGCTGCCGATACCGGTCACGATGCCGCAGGGCGGCACGCCGCGCTTCAGCGCCTCTTCGATCGAGGGTCGGAAACCGGGAAAAGAACACGGATCAGAGCTCAGTAGGTCAGAGTACTTCTCGTCGAAGGCGGTAAAGAACGTGTCGATGAAGCGGCGATAGCCCACTGCGCCCTGACTCTTGGACTGCTTCAGCACGTTCTGGATCTGCAGGTCGCGGTAGGCGTTGTTCAGCCGATTCCAGAAGTCTTTCTTGCGGCCAATGTTCCTTGGGGCGATGCGGCCGTTGTAGCTCTTGCCGTCGCGCTCGGACTGCAGGAACGACGCGAGCAATCCTTCGAACAAGTGCGTCACCACCACAAACAAGGTGTCGGACAAGTGCGGGAATGCCGCCTTTTTCCACTCTTCGACGGCGCGGAAGAAATCGGTGCCGCGGGGCATGCGCATAATGCGCGTGTACCAGCTGTTGAACTGCGCCCGCAG
>CAZVMA010000117.1:3760-6047 GCA_964628545.1 uncultured Pseudomonadales bacterium
CGACGAGGGCACCGTACTCTTCGCTGCCATACCGACCGCGGTATCCAGCAGCGCGGCCAAGGACGCCCGCGACAGCGCCTGGCGCGCGCGCGCCTCCTCGGCGATCGAGTCCAGGTTCTGGATGATCTGGTCGTAGATCGCGTCGAACAGCAGCAGGTTTTCGCATTCGATGACGAAATCAGCGCGCAGCTCTTCCGACAACAACAGATCGAGCACCGTCATTTCGCTGCCGGACGCCGCGCGCAATGCCGGCGCCGCGGCGGCAAGCTGCTCTGGAAAGCGCTCGTGCAGCACTGCCCGATTGACCGCGATCGACGTCGCGCCGCTCGCGACCAGCGCGCGGGCGAGCGGACCCGCTTCGTCGCCCAGCCGAACGGCGAGCGAGGGGCCAGTAATGACGAGATTCAGCTCCGTGGTCAGCTGATTCAGCAAATACGCGTCTGACTTTTCGTCGAGGCCCGAGGCGGCCAGCAGCTTCTTGCCGTCGTGCGAGAAGCTTTCCCGCAGGACCGCTACCAGCACGGCATCGCGCCCCAGAGCCCGGGCCAGCGTCCTCGGGTCGCGCAGCTCGGTCGCGCGCAGGACGTGACGCACGTCGTCGTGGCGCTCGAGCAGCGCTTTCAGGGCGCGCAGATTGCCCTGCGCGTCCGATTTCCAGCGGTTGTACAGAAACACCCCAGCCGTGCCGAGGAGATGTTGCCGGGCGTCCTCGAAGTTCTTCTTCGGCTCGCCGAACAGAAACTGCGCAATGCGTCCGCGCGAGTCGTGCACCGACAGCTTCTTTTCCTGGAAGTTCTTCCAGACGCGCGCCAGCCCGTCGTCGTAGGCGACCCTGTCCGGGTCCTGCAGCCAGCGCAAAAAGGTCTGGCGACGCTCCAGCTCGGCGCGCGCGGCCAGCTCGCCGCGCGGCAGATCCTGCTCGGCGAGACGCCCGTACTGGGCGGTGGAAGTCGCCTTTATCCGCTGACGCACCTTCAGATAGCGCAAATAGCGAAAGGTGACGCCGAAGATGTTCAGGTATTCAGTCGGATTGCGTGACAGCTTCATGGACGCCCCGGCCTGCAGCTTCCGCAACTGCTCCGAGGGATTCATGAATCGGCGCACGCTCTGTCGGTAGTGCTCGAAGATATAGGGGTTGTCGGCAACAAATTCGCGTGCCTTACCCTCTACGCGCAGCAGTCCGTGCACGATGGCGAGGCGCAGATTCTCGAGCCGGGCTCCCGTCTCTCCCGGGGCATAATCGATCACGCCGTCGATGTTGCCCTGCGTGTAGAGCTCGAACGGCGAGAGGCCTACGTACTTGGCGCATTCCTGCCACGACAGGTTCAGACGCCGCGCGATATTGGCGAGCCCTTTGGGTTGAATCGTGCTGAAAACGCCATCGCGCACCGCCAGAATCATGTGGCTGGCCGCCAGCGGAATGGCGCCGCCGGAGTAGCCGAGCCCGAAGACGATGCCCACGTTCGGCACGTCGACGTTGCTCATCTCCGCAATCAGCCGCGAAATGCTGTGCGCCTGGTTGTTGCGGTTGGCCTGCTCCTCGGCATCAGCACCGGGGGTGTCCATCAGGGTGACGATCGGCAGCGCGCGCTGCGAATACATGGATACCCGACGCGCAGCAGCGAGATGATGCTGCGGGCCCCAGACGCCGTTGCGGACCGCCCGATTCTGCGCGATGAACCCGACCGCTCGGGGCTCGCCTTCGACATCAAGCTCGACCGTGGCCGCATAGAACGGTCCGTCCGACTGCTCGTCAAGCACGCGGCCCAGCTGACGAATCACCTCGGGGGCGGGAATGCGGCCCGGATCTTCTGCCCGCGAAACGACGGCTTCGATGTAGGAATCAACATCGAGCCGGGACAGCCGCTCGTTCTGACGCAGGATCTCGCGTCGCGGCAACAGCCCGGGCAGGGGCTCGTCCGCGGTGCTGGAGGGGAACAACGAGAAATCCTTGGCCAGCGCCTCCGCGATGCGGTACAGGCGATCGCCCTCAAACTGGGGATTTTCCACGGGCAGCGAGACTCGAACAAAAATTGCCGGTACTCTAACGAGGCAACCGGGCAGAAGCAAACGAGAAACCCCGATCAACTTTTGTAAGCTTCAGATTTAATTAGAAAAACATCGCGCCCGAAGGCATTCCGGAAGAACCGACGGAGAATCCGAATTGACTGCGCTCGCCTGCGCCGTACTGACCGTTTCCGATACCCGCACCGCCGCCAACGACACTTCCGGCGACTTACTGGTGCAGCTGCTGGAAGCAGACGGCCATCGACTTGCCGACCGCGCG
>CAZVMA010000117.1:6057-7579 GCA_964628545.1 uncultured Pseudomonadales bacterium
AGATTCGCGCCGTCATCTCGCGCTGGATCGCCGACGACGCCATCCAGGTGATCCTCAGCACCGGCGGCACCGGCTTCACCGGCCGCGACAGCACGCCGGAGGCCATCGCGCCGCTGTTCGACAAGACCATCCTGGGTTTTGGCGAGCTGTTTCGCCAGGTCTCCTACGACGAGATCGGCGCCTCAACCATTCAGTCGCGCGCCGTCGGCGGGCTCGCCAACGCGACCCTGATCTTCGCGCTGCCCGGCTCCGGTAACGCGGTGCGTACGGGGTGGGAGAAGATCTTGCACCACCAGCTGGACGCGCGCTTCCGCCCCTGCAACTTCGTCGAGCTGCTGCCCCGCCTGCGCGAGCGCTGACACCTGTCCGGAGAATCGACATGACCATGCCGTCCGTCTACATCGCAGCTGCCGCACGTACACCCATCGGCAGCTTTCAGGGCGCACTCGGCAGCCTGACCGCGCCCACGCTGGGCGCACACGCGCTGGCCGCGACGCTCGCCCGCAGCGGCATGAATGCCGCCGCGGTAGACGAGGTGATCATGGGCAACGTTGTCGCCGCCGGGCTGAAGCAGGCACCGGCACGACAGGCCATGCGTCAGGCCGGTCTCCCGGACAGCTGTGGCGCCACCACACTGAACAAAGTCTGCGGATCGGGCATGAAGGCCACCATGATGGCGCACGATCTGATTCGCGCCGGGTCCGCGCGCGTTGTGCTGGCCGGCGGCATGGAGTCGATGACCAACGCGCCGTATCTGATGGCCAAGGCCCGAGGCGGGCTGCGCATGGGCCATGGTGAACTGAAGGACACGCTTTTTCTGGACGGTTTGGAAGACGCCGAGACCGGTCGCGCAATGGGCACCTTTGCGCAGCAGACGGCCGATGACTTCCAGCTGACGCGCGCCGCCATGGACGCCTACGCCACAACTTCGGTCGAACGCGCGCGCGCAGCCATGGCAAGCGGCGCCCTGACTGCAGAGATCGCGCCCATCACCGTGGCCGGCGCGGTGGTCAGCGACGACGAACAGCCCCTGCGCTCGAAGGTGGAAAAGATTCCAAGCCTGAAACCCGCCTTCAAGCCGGACGGCACCATCACCGCGGCCAACTCCAGCTCGATCTCGGACGGTGCATCAGCATTGCTCGTGTGCTCGGAGGATGCTCTGGAGGGTCGCATCCCGCTGGCGCGCATCGCCGGCCATGCCACGCATTCCCAGCACCCCAGCGAATTCACCCTCGCGCCGATCGGCGCCATCTCAAAGCTACTGACCCGGCTTGGCTGGACCGCCGACAGCGTCGATCTCTACGAGATCAACGAGGCCTTCGCCATGGTGACCATGCTGGTGATCTCGGAGCTGGGCCTGAGCCCCGAACGCGTGAACATTTACGGCGGTGCGTGCGCACAAGGTCACCCGATCGGTTCGACCGGCAGTCCCCAAAGTGTCACGCTCGCCACCGCCATGGCGGCGCGCGGTGCGGGCCGCGGCATCGAAGCGATCTGCATCGGCGGCGGCGAAGCGAAGGCG
>CAZVMA010000118.1:0-437 GCA_964628545.1 uncultured Pseudomonadales bacterium
TAATCAATCAGAAGACCAGCGGCGTTAAGTGCATCTACGTTGCGATCGGCCAGAAGGGCTCGACCGTGGCCAACATTGTGCGCACGCTCGAAGAGTACGGCGCCATGGAATACACCATCGTCGTGTCGGCGAGCGCCTCCGACCCGGCCCCGATGCAGTTCATCGCGCCTTACGCCGGCTGCGCGATGGGCGAGTTCTTTCGCGACAACGGTCAGGACGCATTGGTTATCTATGACGACCTGACCAAGCAGGCATGGGCGTACCGACAGATTTCCCTGCTGCTGCGCCGACCGCCGGGTCGCGAAGCGTATCCGGGCGACGTGTTCTATCTCCACTCGCGTCTGCTCGAGCGCGCCGCGCGCGTCAACGCGGAGTACGTCGAGAAGGTCACTGGAGGCCGCGTGAAGGGCAAGACTGGCTCCCTCACTGCCCTGCCC
>CAZVMA010000118.1:447-1670 GCA_964628545.1 uncultured Pseudomonadales bacterium
TTACCGACGGCCAGCTCTTCCTCGACTCGGACCTGTCCAACCGCGGTATCCGCCCGTCCATGCGCCCCGGTATCTCGGTGTCGCGCGTCGGCGGTTCGGCGCAGGTGCCGTTCATGAAGAAGATTTCCGGCGGCATCAAGTTGGCGCTGGCCCAGTACCGTGAACTGGCGGCGTTCTCGCAGTTCGCCTCGGACCTCGACGAGGCCACCCGGCGCCAGCTGGAGCACGGCCAGCGCGTGACCGAGCTCATGAAGCAAAAGCAGTATCAGCCCATGAGCGTCGCGGAAATGGGCATCAGCCTGTTCTCTGCCAACGAGGGCTACCTGCGGGATGTGCCGGTCAACCGAGTGCTCGATTTTGAGCGCGGCCTCCTAGCGTATATGCGTGAGCATCACGCCGACTTCATCAGCACGATCAACGAGACCGGGGCTTACAACGATGACATCGTCGCGCAGATGCGCAAGGCGATCGAAGCGTTCAAAGCGACCGTGAGCTTCTGATCCCGCACGGGGTGAACGATGGCCGTTGGCAAGGAAATCAAGAAAAAGATCGGAAGCGTGAAAAACACGCAGAAGATCACCAGCGCCATGCAGATGGTGGCTGCCAGCAAGATGCGGCGAACGCAGGAGCGCATGCGCGAGGGCAAGCCGTACGCGGAGAAGATCCGGGCGGTGATCGGCCATCTGGCGAACGCCAACCCCGAGTATCGGCACATCTTCATGAGCGCCCGCGACGTGCGTCGCATCGGCTTCATCGTGGTATCGACCGACAAGGGTCTATGCGGCGGTTTGAACGTCAACATGTTCCGCACGCTGGTGCGGGACATGGCGGAATGGCACAGCAAGGGCGTCGAGATCGATCTGGCGCTGATCGGCAACAAAGCCGCGTCGTTCTTTCGCTCGATCGGCGGCAACGTCGTCGCTGCGCTTAACGGCATCGGCGAAGTGCCGACGATGAAAGAGCTGGTGGGCGGCATTAAGGTAATGTTGGACGCCTACGAATCGGGACGCATCGATCGCCTTTGCATCGTCAGTAACGAGTTCGTCAACACCATGACGCAGGCGCCGCGCATACGGCAGCTGCTGCCGCTCGATGCGCTCGACGATCCGTCATTCGTGCACCGGTGGGACTATCTCTACGAGCCGGAAGCCCGCCCGCTGATCGAAGGGTTGGTGACGCGGTTCATTGAATCCCAGGTGTATCAGGCGGTCGTAGAAAATCAT
>CAZVMA010000118.1:1680-1907 GCA_964628545.1 uncultured Pseudomonadales bacterium
CCGAGAATGCGGAGAAGTTGATCGACGAGCTGACGTTGATCTACAACAACGCGCGGCAGGCGGCCATTACCCAGGAAATCGCCGAGATCGTCGGCGGAGCAGCAGCAGTTTGACGGGCACGCCAAGCGTGCGTCCCGAAGCAGACCATCTGAGAGGCAAGCAACCATGAGCAGCGGTCGGATCGTACAAATCATCGGCGCCGTGATCGACGTCGATGGCGGCTTCCA
>CAZVMA010000118.1:1917-7500 GCA_964628545.1 uncultured Pseudomonadales bacterium
GAAGTGCAGCAGCAGCTGGGCGACGGCATCGTGCGCACCATCGCGATGGGCTCGTCTGACGGGATCGCCCGAGGTCTGCCGGTCGAGAATACCGGCCAGCCCATCAGCATCCCTGTAGGCGAGGAAACGCTCGGGCGTATCATGAACGTGCTCGGCGAGCCGATCGACGAGAAAGGCCCCGTCAACGCGCGCGAAACAATGCCGATCCACCGCGCGCCGCCCAGCTATGAAGACCAGCGCGGCGGCAACGAGCTGCTGGAAACGGGTATCAAGGTGATCGACCTCATCTGCCCGTTCGCGAAGGGCGGGAAGGTCGGCCTGTTCGGCGGTGCGGGCGTCGGCAAGACGGTAACGATGCTCGAACTCATCCGCAACATCGCAACCGAGCACGCGGGTCTGTCTGTATTCGCTGGTGTCGGCGAGCGCACGCGGGAAGGGAACGACTTCTACCACGAGATGGAAGACTCGGGCGTTCTCGACAAGATCTCGCTGGTGTTCGGGCAGATGAATGAACCCCCCGGCAACCGTCTGCGAGTCGCACTCACCGGCCTGACGCTGGCCGAGAAATTCCGCGACGAAGGCCGCGACGTGCTGCTCTTCGTCGACAACATCTATCGCTATACGCTGGCGGGTACGGAAGTATCGGCGCTACTCGGCCGCATGCCGTCAGCCGTGGGTTACCAGCCCACTCTGGCCGAGGAGATGGGCGTGTTGCAGGAGCGCATCACCACCACCAAGACGGGCTCCATCACCTCGGTACAGGCCGTTTATGTGCCCGCAGACGACCTGACCGACCCATCGCCCGCCACCACGTTTGCGCACCTGGACTCGACGGTTACCCTGTCGCGGGCCATCACCGACCTTGGCATCTACCCGGCCGTCGACCCGCTGGACTCCACCAGCCGCCAGCTCGACCCGCTGGTGGTGGGCCCAGAGCACTACGAGGTGGCGCGCGGGGTGCAGCAGGTCCTGCAGCGATACCAGGAGTTGCGCGACATCATCGCGATTCTCGGGATGGACGAGCTCTCTGAAGAAGACAAACAACTCGTGTACCGTGCCCGAAAAATCCAGAAGTTCTTCTCGCAGACGTTCTTCGTGGCGGAAGTGTTTACCGGCAACCCGGGCGTGTATGTCAGCCGTGCTGACACGGTCCGCAGCTTCAAGGCGATCCTCGATGGCGAGTACGACCATCTCCCGGAGGACGCGTTCTACATGGTGGGCACCATCGAAGACGCGGTCG
Organism: uncultured Pseudomonadales bacterium; assembly: GCA_964628545.1. Lineage (GTDB taxonomy): Bacteria > Pseudomonadota > Gammaproteobacteria > Pseudomonadales > Azotimanducaceae > UBA7803. Next base: position 3,158 of record CAZVMA010000118.1, read on the forward strand.
AAAAGGCTAAGCGCATCCAGGGCTGAACCGAGGCACGTCTGAGCGAGGATCAACCACATGGCCATGACCATGCACTGTGACATCGTGAGCGCGGAGGAAGAAATCTTCTCCGGACGCATCACGTTCCTGAGCCTAGTGGGCTCGCTTGGGGAAATCGGCGTGCTGCCCGGACACGCCCCGCTGCTCACCGGTATCCGGCCTGGACCTGTGAGGTTGCGTTTGGATAACGGGGACGAGCAGGTCTTCTTCGCCTCGGGGGGGTTTCTCGAGATCCAGCCGAGCATCGTGACACTGCTGGCAGACACGGCTGTGCGCGCCGAGGATATCGACGAAGCCGCAGCAGCCGAAGCGCAGGCCGCAGCGCGTCGCTCGATCGAAGACCGCTCAGCAGAAGTTGAGTTCAGTCTGGCGGCTGCACAGCTGGCTGAAGCGATGGCCCGTCAGCGCACCGTGGAAGAATTGCGCCGCCGCCGGCGCTGATTGTCCCGCGCTTACAGTTTCCCCATCTCGCTGCTCGGGTGCTTGTCTATACTTGAGCAACCCACTCTGACGGGAAACGGGCGTTCATGCAGGCCATCCCCCCTCTCGAGGTCATTGTGCTGGCGGCGGGTCAAGGCAAGCGCATGGCCTCCGCCACACCCAAAGTGCTGCACCCCGTTGCGGGGCAGCCCATGCTTCACCATGTGCTCGACACGCTTGCGACACTGAACCCATCGCGCATTCATATCGTGGTTGGCCACCAGGCCGACCGTGTGCGCACCGAAACCGAAACAGTCTATCTCGGGCAGGTGACCCCACCCCGCACCTGGGTATTGCAGGCCAGTCAGCTCGGAACGGGGCATGCCGTCATGCAGGCGCTGCCGGGTGTGGCGCCTGATGCGCGCGTACTGGTGGTTTGTGGCGATGTGCCGCTGGTGCGGGCGGAAACCCTGCAGGACTGCCTTGATGGTCTCGAGGGCGCACATGTGTCGCTGCTGACGGCGGTGCCCGACGACGCAGCGGCCCTCGGTCGCATCGTGCGCGGGCCGACCGGCGAGGTACTGCGGATTGTGGAGTATCGGGACGCATCGGAAGCCGAGCGAGGAATCTCCGAGATCAATACCGGCATTCTGGCGGCGCCCGCAGCCCAGCTCGCCAGCGCGCTGGCGAAGGTGACCCCGGCGAACGCGCAGGGCGAGTTCTACCTCACCGACATCGTCGGCCTGACCGTCCAAGCGGGTGAGCGGGTCAACGCCGTGCGCTTGGCGGACGCGGACGAGGCGCTCGGCGTGAACGACCGCGAGCAGCTGGCGCAGATCGAGCGTATCTGTCAGCGGCGTCGGGCCTCTGCCCTCCTGCAGGCAGGCATGTCGATGGCCGACCCCGGGCGCGTTGATATTCGTGGCACGGTGCGTCATGGCCGTGACTGTTTCCTGGACATCAACGTGATTCTGGAAGGTGCGGTCGAGCTGGGTGATGGCGTTGAGCTTGGCCCCGGCGTCGTCGTGCGCAATTCTCGTTTGGGCGACGGTGTCCGGGTCGAGGCCTTTACCGTGATCGACGGCGCCGAGGTGGCGGCCGACTGCACGCTTGGCCCGTTCGCGCGCATCCGTCCCGGCACCTGCTTGGCCGAGGGCGTGCGCATCGGCAATTTCGTTGAGACCAAGAAAACAAGCATGGGGCCCGGGTCCAAGGCGAACCATTTGGCCTACCTGGGTGACGCCACGATCGGTGACGACTGCAACATCGGCGCCGGCACCGTGACCTGCAATTACGACGGGATCGACAAGCACCCCACCACCATCGGTGATCGCGTGTTCGTGGGCACCAACAGCACGCTGGTCGCACCCATTACGCTCGCAAGCGACGCGTTTGTGGCGGCGGGCTCGACGGTGACCACGCGAGTCGATGCCGGCGAACTGGCCGTCGGCCGCAGTCGGCAGCGCAACATTGCCGGCTGGACCCGGCCCGATCGACGAAAATCGAAAGACGAGGGCGCCCACTGATGTGCGGCATTGTTGGCGCGGTCGCAGATCGTAACGTCAGCGGCATTTTGCTCGAGGGCCTCAGCAGACTCGAGTATCGAGGGTACGACTCCGCGGGGCTGGCCGTGGTTGCGCCGGATGGCGGGCTTGATCTGCGTCGGCAGGTCGGCAAGGTGAGGATTTTGGCCGACGACGTGGCAACCCGTGCCGCGCCCGGCCGCATCGGCATCGCGCATACCCGCTGGGCCACCCACGGCGTTCCGAGCATCGCCAATGCTCATCCCCATGTCTCGGGCGAGCGTCTGGCGCTGGTTCACAACGGCATCATCGAAAATCATGCCGAGCTGCGGGACGAGCTCATCGCGCTCGGTTATGCATTTCAGTCGCAAACCGACACCGAAGTCATTGTTCACCTCATCGACCATTTGTATCGCGGCAGCACCACCCTGATCGAAGCCGTCCAGGCCGCGATCACGCGACTCGAAGGCGCGTACGGCCTCGCCGTCGTCGCGACGACGGATCCGGCGCACATCGTGGCTGCGCGCAAGGGCAGCCCGCTCGTCGTGGGCGTTGGCATTGGTGAGCACTTCCTAGCGTCAGATCCGCTGGCGCTTCGCCCGGTGACGGATCGCTTTGCGTTTCTCGAAGAGGGCGACGTGGTCGAGCTAGGGCGGGAATCGTTCCGTGTTCTCGATCACACCGGCGCCCCCGTGCAGCGCGCCGTGCAGCGCCTCGACCTCGGTCGCGACGACATCGATCGCGGAAACTACCGCCATTACATGCAGAAGGAAATTCACCAGCAGCCGGCGGTCATTCGCAGAACGCTTGAGGGCCGCCTCGGCCGGACGAAGGTGCTGGAACAGTCGCTCGGGGTCGGCGCTGGCGGGATTCTGGACCGCGCCAGAGCGGTTACGCTGGTTGCTTGCGGCACCAGCTACTACGCAGCCAGCGTTGCTCGGTACTGGATCGAGGAGCTGGCCGGCGTTCCGTGCCAGGTCGAGATCGCAAGCGAGTTCCGCTACCGCACGTTGGCGGTTCCGCAGGAGGCTCTGTTTGTCACCATCTCCCAGTCGGGTGAGACGGCTGACACCCTGGCGGCCCTGCGCATTGCCAAGCAAAACGGCTACTTCGCCACCCTGACCCTGTGCAATGTGGCCACCAGCTCGCTCGCGCGCGAATCCGATCTGCGCATGATGCTGGAAGCGGGGACTGAAGTGGGCGTCGCGTCCACCAAGGCCTTCACCGCCATGCTGACAAATCTGCTGCTGCTGGCGCTGCTGCTGGCGCGACGGCATGGGCACGATCCGCAGCGAGAGGCCGAGTGCGTCGCGGCCCTGCACGGGCTGGACGCCGCGCTCGAGGCAACGCTGCGACTGGAAGGCGATATTGCGCGGCTGGCCGAGCGCTTCATTGACGTGGATCACGCGCTCTTTCTCGGCCGGGGCACCATGTTCCCTGTCGCCATGGAAGGTGCGCTTAAACTTAAGGAAATCAGCTACATCCATGCCGAGGGCTACCCCGCCGGCGAGCTGAAGCATGGCCCGCTCGCGCTGGTGGACGAGCGCATGCCCGTGGTTGCAGTCGCACCGAACGACGATGTGCTGGAAAAGCTGCAATCGAATCTGCAGGAAGTCCGAGCCCGCGGCGGCGAGCTGCTGGTGTTTGCCGACGCTTCGCTAGGCCTTCAGCCGGAGGCGCATGTGACTGTTCAGAACCTGCCGCCGGTGCATCGGCTGCTCGCGCCGATCGTGTATGTCGTGCCGCTGCAGCTGCTCGCGTACCACGTGGCGGTGCTGCGCGGGACGGACGTGGATCAGCCGCGGAACCTGGCAAAGTCTGTCACCGTAGAATAGTGGCCAGGGCGTTCTCCGCGCTCGCTGGCTGACGGACAGAGATTCGCTCGGGGCGTCCCGTTAATCGGGACCAAGCTGGCCAGGCCGGTCTGGAAACACCAGAGGCAGCCGGTATCAGTTGCTCGCACATTGGTAGCAGCTGCCTTGTCGGTTAGCTCCGACCGAGAAGGACGGGACCCGATGGATTGGCAGCCTGCATAAAAGGGTTGAGCCCTGCGCCCGGGTCAGTCACAGTGCGCGGAGGCGCGTGTCACGTTGCGCGGGCGCGTATCGAACTAACACACCACACACAAATTCGGTCGCGAAGGGTCGCGACGAGGGAGAGTAAAGATGGCCGCAAACGGCAATCGCTCAATGGCAAAGGTGTTTGTGCCCGTGCTGGCGCTGCTTGGCGTGGGTCTAGTCGCTCACTTCGGATTCGATTGGCCTGCGATGGATGGTCAAGCGGCGGGTACCATAGCGCCGGCGCAGCGTCACCAGGCACCGCAATTCGATGCCAGCGATGTCGTTGTCAACTCCGGCACGA
>CAZVMA010000119.1:0-1828 GCA_964628545.1 uncultured Pseudomonadales bacterium
GGATCCGGCGGAATGCGTGCCGCGGGGCGCGCGCTGACGATCGGGATCAACGTGTCGCCGCGACAGTTCCGCGATGCCAGCTTCGTGCACGCGGTGGAGGCCGCGATCGCGGAGACCGGCATCGACCCCGAGTGCCTGATGGTGGAAATTACCGAAACCACCTTCATGCACGATATCGAAACCACCTCGGCCATGGTGCACCGACTGGCCGCGCTGGGTGTGCGCATCGCCATCGACGACTTTGGTACCGGTTATTCTTCGCTGAACTACCTCCGCAAGTTCCCGATCACCACGGTCAAGGTCGACCGATCCTTTGTGCGCGACATCCCCTCGAACAGCGACGATTGCGCGATTACCGCGGCCGTCATCGCCATGGCCCATCGCCTGAACGTGACCGTGGTGGCCGAGGGGGTCGAAACCGAGGCGCAACGCGCGTTCCTGCTGGAGCACGGCTGCGACACCGCCCAGGGCTACCTGTTCGGTCGGCCGGCGCCGCTCGACATCGCTCTGGCGGACGCGACCGACGCGCTTGATCCGCGCTAGACTCCCGCGCTCCGACAGCCGCGGGAAACCCGACATGAGCACAGCCACTCCACTCGTCCTGGTCGAGCGCGATCAGGGCGTCACCACCGTCACCCTGAACCGGCCTGAGGCACTGAACGCGCTGTCCGCGGCGCTGCGCAACGAGATCGCGCGCACGTTCAACCAGCTGGCGGACGACCCGGAAACCGAGGTCGTCATTCTCACCGGCGCCGGGCGCGCGTTCACCGTCGGGCTCGACCTGAAAGAATTGGGGGGCGAAAAGTCGGCCACCGAGTCGATCTCGAGCCAAGAGCTGTCGCGCGCCGTGGGCAGCCTCAAGCAGCCGATCATCGGCGCGATCAACGGCTACGCCATCACCGGCGGTTTCGAGTTGGCGCTGATGTGCGACTTCATGATCGCATCCACGGCAGCGCGCTTCGCTGACACGCACGCGCGCGTCGGCGTGGTTCCCGGCTGGGGTCTCTCGCAGCGGCTACCGCGCCTGATCGGCGCCAACCGCGCGAAAGAGCTGTCGCTGACCGGCAATTATCTGGATGCCGACACCGCGTACGCCTGGGGGCTGGTGAACCGCGTCGTGGCGCCCGAGGCCCTGCTGCCCACATGTCAGGCGCTGGCGCGAGATATCGTCAGCACCGAGCCCGTAACGCGGGGCGAGATCAAGCGGCTGATTGACGTGGGCTGGTACGGCACGCTTGCGGACGGACTGAGCGCCGAGTACGAGGCCAGCCGACAGCACAGCCAGCGCGAGGTCACGCCCGAGAAAGTAGCGGCACGGCGTGCCGGTATCCAGTCGCGCGGCCGCGCCCAGAGCAAGCCCTGAACCCGCAGGAACCAGGCGGGAGGCCCGCGCTCGGCGCGCGGGCCCTGGCGCGAGTCGGGGGTTGAAGCGAGTCGGAGCTTGCAGCGAGTCGGGAGTTGAAGCGAGTCCGCGGTTTAGGCATCAGGCGTCCGCGAGACAGGCCGCGGCGCCGATCAGGCCCGGCTCCGGATCTTCCACCAGCCAGAGCGGTATCTCGCACACAAACTCGGTGAGGTCGCCGCGCGCCTCGAAGCGCTGGCGCAGCGACGTCGTGGGCAGGAACTCGGCAATGCGCGGCAAGATGCCGCCCGCCAGGTAGACGCCTCCCCGCGCGCAGGCAGTCACCGCCAGAATGCCCGCGGCGGCGCCGAGCAGCGCACAGAACACTTCCAGCGTCTGACGGCAGAGGGTCGATGAAGCACTCACGCCCGCAGCCCTAATCCACTCAGGCGTCGGGTCGGGGTCGGCCGCTTCGCCCAACACCGC
>CAZVMA010000119.1:1838-7462 GCA_964628545.1 uncultured Pseudomonadales bacterium
CAGTCCCGGCCCGCAGAGCACCGTCTCCCAGCACACATGACCGTGTTCGCGCTGCAGCTGGCCGAAGATCGCTACCTCGAGCGGCGTTGCCGGCGCCAGGTCGCCGTGACCACCCTCCGACGGGACGACCACAAAATCGCCGCGATGCGGCACCAGCATGCCCATGCCAAGCCCACTGCCGGGGCCAAGCACGACGCGCACGCCGGCAGAGTCGGCCCGCCGACCGCCCAGCGCGCGCAGCGCGCGCAGTTCGGGCAAACCGCGGGCCAACGCGTGAAAGTCATTCACCAGCCGAACCGGACACCCCGCAAACCGGGTCAATCGGGCGGTATCGAACATGAGCGTACCGTTGGTGATACGACCGCTGCCGCCGACCACCGGGCCGGCAATGGCGATGCAACAGGCGTCCGGACGATCGATCGACAGCGCCGACAGGCCCGCCGCGAGCAGCTGATCCGCGCTGGCGAAGTCTACGGTTGCGAACCGCGCCGCCGGGCCCGGCACACCGTCTGCCACCCGCGCGAAGCGGGCATGGGTGGCGCCGACATCCGCGACTACGGCAACGGCCGGGCTGGGGGTTTTGCTCATCCCTGTCTCCGGGTCACGGCTTCACGATCACACTCGACGGGCCAGCCAGGCTCGCCATGAAGAGCGAGATTGTCGGTTGCGTGCGGAAGTGCCGCAACCGTGCGAGTTCAGTTATGGTGCCGGCAAACTTCGAGGGTTCCCGACATGCCGCGCCGGATCGCACTGTTCCTGCTCTCTGCGCTGTCTGTGCTCGCTGCGCTGTCTGCCGCCACCGCGACCGCGGCGGACCGCGTACTGCGCCTCGGCAACGCCGGCGAGCCGGAGACACTGGATCCGCACCGCTACAACCTGCGCCTCGAAGAAACGCTGCTGACTGATCTGTTTCTGGGACTGACCACGTTCGATGCCGCTGGACGCACGGTGCCGGGCGCAGCTGAACGCTGGGAGACCAGCGCCGATGGCCTGATCTGGACGTTTCATCTGCGGCCGGGCCTGCGCTGGTCGGACGGACGGCCGCTGGTCGCGGCCGACTTCGTCTACGCGTTTCGACGCCTGCTCGATCCGCGCACCGCCGCCAGCCTGGCCTACTTCATGTACCCGCTGGCCAATGCCGCCGAGGTGAATGCGGGCCGGTTGCCGCCGGAAGCGCTGGGCGCCGCTGCGCCAGACGACCGCACAGTCGTGCTCACGCTGGCAAAACCGTACCCGTATCTGCCGGAACGGCTGCTCTACCCCACCGGATTCCCCGTGCCGGCACACGTGATTGCCGCCGTGGGCGACAACTGGATCAAGCCCGAGCACTGGGTCTCGAACGGGGCCTTCACGCTCGCCGATTGGCGCCCCCAGGATGCGGTCGAGCTGATACCCAATCCGCACTTTGCGGCGAGCGGACTGTCAGCGGCCAGCGTCGACCGCGTGATCTATCTGCCGCTCGCGAACGAGCAGACGGCCTACAACCGCTACCGGGCCGGCGAGGTCGACGCCATCGGCAGCTTTCCGAGCAGCGAACTGCCCACCGTGCGCGAAGAGCGTCCAGATGAGCTGCGCCTGTCGCCGCTGCTGTCGATCATGTATCTGGTCTTCAACACGCGGACGCCGCCCTTCGATGACGTCCGCGTGCGCCAGGCCCTGGCGCTGGCCGTAGAGCGCGACACGCTGGTCGGACCGGTTCAGCGCGCCGAGAACGCGGCAAGCGCAAGTTTCGTCCCGGCGCTGGTCGCGGATTACGGGCCGGCCCCCATGCCCGGCGCGCAACTGCCGCAGCCCGAACGCCACGCCCGAGCGCGCGCACTGCTGGCAGAAGCCGGCTACGGCCCGGAGCAGCCGCTCAAAGTCACCCTGCGCCATATGAGCGGCACCGAGACCAAGCGCAGCATGCTCGCCATCGCCGCCTTCTGGCGCGCCATCGGAGTCGAGACCGTGCTGCATCAGGCTGAACTCAAGGTGCATTTTGCCGACCTGCGGCGCGGGGATTTCGAAGTCGCGCTGGCCGGCTGGTTCGGCGAAAACAACCCCGAGCACTACCTCGGTCTATGGGCCGGCGCGACCGGCGACGTCAACTACGGCGCCTACCGCGATGCGGCATTCGATCAGCGCATGGCGGCCGCCGCGGTCGAGCCCGACCTCGCGCGCCGCAATGCACTGCTCGCGACTGCCGAGGCCGTCGGTGCAGCGGGCTTTCCCGTTGTGCCCCTGCACATGGTGACCTTGCGCCGACTGGTCAGCCCGAGGATCGACGGCTGGGTCGACAATCCGCGCGACGTCCACCCCGCACGTCTGCTGCGTCTGCGCTGAGCCCCGTGCGCGCGTTCGTCACCCGACTGGCGCTGACCGCAGGCGCATTCCTGACCATCGTGACCCTGGTGTTTCTGTTGCTGCGGGTGGCGCCCGGCGGCCCATTCGACGGCGAGCGTCGCCTGCCGCCAGAAATCGAGACCAATCTGCGTGCGGCCTATCACCTGGACGAGCCCCTGCCGCTGCAGTTCGCCCGCTATCTCGGCGCGCTGTCCGTCGGCGACCTCGGCCCCTCGTTTCGGCAGAAAGACTTCAGCGTCATCGAACTGATTGCGGCCGGCCTGCCGGTCAGCCTGACGGTCGGGGCCGCGGCGCTGATCATCGCACTGGGGCTCGGCATCCCACTCGGCGTCGTCGCCGGTTTGCGCCCCGGCGGCGGGCTCGATCGACTGGTCATGGCCATTACGAGTCTGGGCATCGCGCTGCCGTCAGTCGTAGTTGCCCCTGTCGCCGTACTCGTGGTGGCCGTATTGCTCGGCTGGCTGCCTGCCGGCGGTATCGGCTCGCCCGCCCACTACGTACTGCCAGCGTTGGCGCTGGCGGCGCCTTACGTCACAGCCGTCGCCCGACTGCTGCGCAGCAGCGTGGCCGATACCGTGGTGCTGCCGCATGTTCGCACAGCAACCGCCAAGGGCTTGCCGCGCCGACGCATTGTTGCGCGCCACATTCTGCCGATGGCGCTGATGCCGGTCGTGTCGTTTCTCGGGCCTGCAGCGGCCGGATTACTGACTGGGTCAGTGGTGGTTGAGCAGGTGTTCGACCTGCCCGGAATCGGCCGCTATTTCGTACAGGCCGCCCTGAACCGGGACTACACCCTGGTGATGGGGGTGGCCGTGGTCTACGCCGGGTTTCTGCTCGCGTTCAACCTGCTGGTCGACTTAGGCTACCGCTGGCTCGACCCCCGCGTTCGGGCGACGCCGTGACGCCTTCGCGCACGCTTGACCCGGTGACCCGGGTTGCGGCCCTGCTGCTCGTGGTGATCGTCGGCTACGCGCTGCTGGGGCCGCTGGTGGCACCGGTCGATGCGGACACGATCGACTGGGACGCACTCGAGGCGGCGCCTGACGGTAAGCACTGGTTCGGCACCGATCTCGCTGGTCGCGACCTGTTCGCCCGCGCCGCCGACGGCGCGCGCGTCTCGCTGGCGGTGGCGCTGGTGGCCACCGGCGTCAGCGTGCTTATCGGCCTGCCGTGGGGCGCCCTCGCGGGATACGCCGGCGGGCGCACCGATCAGCTGCTGATGCGCGTCGTCGACGTGCTCTACGGACTGCCCTTCATCCTCATCGTCATTGTGCTGGTTGTCGTGTTCGGACGTTCGCCGGTGCTGCTGTACGTCGGCCTGGGCGCCGTGTTCTGGCTCGATCTGGCCCGCATCGTGCGCGGGCAGACGCTGCGCCTGCGGCATGAAGCCTTTGTCCTGGCGGCCCAAGCGCTGGGTGCGCCGGCATGGCTGATTATCGCCCGTCACATCCTGCCGAACGTGGCGGGCCCGGCCATCGCCTGGATCACGCTCACGTTGCCGGGGGTGATTCTGGCCGAGAGCTTCGTGAGCTTTCTCGGCCTTGGCATTCAGGAGCCCGACACCAGTTGGGGCGTACTGATCGCCGACGGCACGCAAAGTCTTGAATCCGCGCCCTGGACGCTGCTGATCCCCGCTGCGCTGCTCGGCGCGACGGTGTGGTCCGTGAGCATGCTGGGCGATTACCTGCGGGACCGCCTCGATCCACATCAGCGCGGGCCATGATCGTATTCGACCCGCGCGCCGCATGGTCCGGGCGCACGTGGTCAGTCTGGCGGGAATGCGGCATGCTTGCGGCACACTCAGTCACGCCGTCGGGCTACGCCGCGCGAACCGGATATACGCATCGCGCGACAGGTCGCGACCCGACCAATTGTTCACAGACACGGGGAACCGAACATGACCATCAGCGCCGGGCTCGGCATCGCCAATTTCCCGTTTGCCGACCATCACGGCTTCTGGCGCTGGGTTGATCTGTGCGATGCGGGCGGGGTGGACTCAATCTGGCAAAGCGACCGCGTCATCAGCCAGGATCCCCAGCTCGAGGTCATGAGCGTGATGGCTGCGCTGGCCGGGGGCTCGAAACGCCTCAAGTTCGGCATGAACGTGGCAAGCCTCGGCCTGCGTGACCCCGTGATCACGGCCAAGGCGTGCGCCAGCATCGACGTGCTGAGCGGTGGCCGGCTGCTGCCCGCGTTCGGGCTCGGCAGCGCCCAGTCGCGCGACTACGTCGCCACCGGTACGCCGACCCGCGGCCGCGGCAAACGCGCCGACGAGGGCCTCGAAATCATGAGTCGCCTGTGGTCCGAAGAGCACGTCACCTTTCAGGGCGAGCACTATCAACTGGATGACGCCACCATCTCGCCGCGACCGGTGCAGCAGCCGCTGCCGCTCTGGGTGGGTGGCTCGGCGCAGCAAGCCATCGAACGCACCGCGCGCTTCGGCACCGGCTGGCAGGCCGGCATCGAATCGCCCGAGCAGGTCGCGCCCGTCATCGCCGGCATCAAGGCGCGTCTGGCCGAGCTCGGCCGGACCATCGACGAGGACCACTACGGCGCCGGCTTCGCGTTCCGTTTCGGCGACCCGGACGCACCGGTGGTCGCCCGCTACCGCACGCTGCTCGAGAAGCGGCTCGGTCGCGCGCCCGACGGCTTCATGGCTGTGGGCGGGGTGAACGAAATGCTGGCTTTGATCGATCGATTCCGGGCCGCGGGTGTGCACAAGTTCATCCTGCGCCCGATTGCGATGGATACCGATGAAGTGATGGACCAGACCCGCCAGTTCATCGAGCAGCTGCTTCCGGTCGTCAAGGCGATGAACCGGCGCGCGGCGTGATTCCCTCCGAGCACCTCTGGATTCCGATTACCCTGCTGGCCGCGCTCGCGCAAAGCATTCGCAACGCGGCCCAGCACCAGCTGACGGATCAGCTCGGCACGCTCGGCGCCACGCTGGTGCGATTCCTGTACGGGCTGCCGTTCGCGCTGGCGTGGCTCTTGCTGATTGCGCTGACCACCGGCGCCGCGCTACCCATCCCAAACCTCGCTTTTTTCGCCTGGGTGACCGCCGGCGCGCTGGCCCAGGTGCTGGCCACGGCGCTGTTGCTGCGCGTGATGGCGGAAAGCAATTTCGCGCTGGGTGTGGGCTACTCAAAGACCGAGGTGCTGCAGGTGGCCGTGTTCGGGCTCGTGTTTCTGGGCGACCCGATCACGCCGCTCATGGTTTTGGCCGTCGCGCTTGGCACGCTCGGCGTGGTACTCATCGCAACCCTCCGCAAGGCTTCATT
>CAZVMA010000120.1:0-7440 GCA_964628545.1 uncultured Pseudomonadales bacterium
CGTCTCGGTGCTGATCGCTCGCGCGCGCAAGAGCGCTTCCACAGGTTTACTGAAGACCGCGCGGATGGCCGGATCGTCCGGGTTGGCCTCGAGCTGGCGAAAGGCGCTCTGCACCCCTTCGGTGAGCACCGGCCCGGGCAGCAACAGGCTGACCGACACGTTGCTGCCGGCCAGATCGGCCCGCAGCCATTCGGCGAAGATGTGCATGGCGTGCTTGCTGACGCCGTAGAAGGCGAAGCCGAGGTCGGCGTTCCCGTCCGGCAGCGCAAGCGCATGTTCGGACGCAGTGAACATGATGTGCGCCGGCTTGCCGACTGCCTGCATGCGCGGCACGCAGGCCTGCGCCAGGTGCACGGCGCTTTCGAAATTGGTGGCCATCAGGGCATGAATCTCGGCCATGGTCGCGGTGAGCGCGCGCTCCTTGCCGCCCGTGCCGGCATTGCTGAACACGAGATCAAGCGGCCCCTCGGTACGCCAGATGTCGTCCAGCAGCGCATCGACCTCGGCGCGCACGGTGCCGTCGCAGGCGACGCTGCGCACGCGCTCAGGCGGGCCGAGTTCCGCTGCCGCGGCTCGTCCAGTTGCGGGGTCGCGGTTGGTGATGATGACTCGTGCGCCGGCCTCGACGCAGGCGCGGGCGAGTCCTTTGCCGATGCCGCGGGCGCCGCCGGTCACCAGCACGATCTTGTCGGTCAGGGATGCAAAGCTCATGACGCCTTCCGGCCGCCGAAGAAAATGTCGTGGAACTCCTCGCGTGAGTTCACGCGCGGAAACGGCACGTCCGGCACGGGCTTGCCGAGAAACGCGCACAGCGGCCCCCATCCTTCTCGGACATCGAACACCAGCAGTCGGTCAGCCGGGATGGTGTCCTGCACTTCGCGCGTGTGTCGGTTGAACATGGCCACACCGTGATCCAGATCGTCGATGATGCCGTCGAATGCGCCTTTCACCACCAGTTCGGTGCCGAGGTTGCGATTGCCCGGTTCCGACAGGCGCGGTCGAATGACGTCGAGCGTGGTGGCCGTCATGCTGCGAAACCAGTCCGCCGGATCACGCACGGTGAGAATGACCTTGGCGTTCGGATACTAGTCGGCCAAGGTCCGGTAGAAATGACAGGCCGGCCAGTCGACGCAGGCCTGAAAGCCCTCGAACAGGGCGTCCCAGTCGACGTCGGGATGGTCGATCGCGTCCAGCCAGCGCTCGGGCTCGCCGGGTTTGTGGATCACCTCGATCATGTGGTGGCACTTGTTGTAGCCCAGTATCTCGATCGCGCTCTTGAGCGACAGCGTGCCCGTGCGCCCGTAGCCGGCGCCGATGACGGATAACCCCATGCGTACGTTCCCCCGAAACCCGTATGCCGATCGCGCTCGGCAGATTAAGCGCCGTCGCCAGTGGTGGTCAAAGCGGAATCCATTTGCCGAAGCTTGCGGAGACCAAGGCAGTCCTTGATCCGGCGGTTCCTGAAGCGGTCACTGGAACGCTGAATCCGCTCGCGCTTGCCCGATGGCTGCTGGCATCATCCAGCCGTGCAAGGTTGATCGGAGCGCCCAGCTGGTGGCGATGTTGACGCTGATTCCCAAGGTGTTCTACGACACGCTGGACGAGGCGCTCGATCTCTGGGTCGGCGGACTCGGTTTCGAGGTTCACCATCGCGATTCCGCGCTGGCCGTTGTCGGCCGCGAGGGCCTGCGCGCGTATCTTGCTGCGAGCCCTGAGTACGCGGCCAAAGATCGTCCGGAGCTGACGATCCAGACTGACGACATCGCCGCCGCGCACGGCGAGGTATCTGCGCGCCGCCCCGATCTGCTGCACCCCAATCTACCTGCAGTCACCCTGCGTCCGTGGGGAGCGCTCGAGTTCGCGTTGCTGGACCGCACGGGCGTGTGCGTCGTCTTCCGGCAGTGGCGCGAGTGAAGAACCGTGCTGCCGCGTCCGCCACTCGCAGGCCCCCGGCCCGCCGTGGCGTGGCTGCAGCTACTGACCGCGCAGCGCCACCGTAATCGGTACGCGGGCGGCGCGCAGGGCAGGAAACAGACCGCCGATGGCGCCGATGACCAGTGCCCAGACGATGGCGGTCACGAACAGGGCTGGCGTCATGGTGAACTGGAACGCCAGCTGGGTGAACCCGGCAAGGGTCGAGATGGTCGAGCCCGAGAACGCAAACCAGGCAATGCCGGCCCCGAGCAGGGCGCCGGTGAGGGCCAGCAGCACGGCTTCGATCATCACCGAGATCACGACAGGCGTGCCGCCGAAGCCGATAGCGCGCAGGGTTGCGATCTCCACCGTGCGTGACGAGACCGCGCTGTACATGGTGTTCAGCGCCGCGAACACGGCACCCACGGCCATGATGCCGGCGACCACGTAACCAAAGCCGGTGATCAGCGCCGACAGGCGCTCGGACTGTGCCGCGTAGTATTCGGGCTCGGCGCGTAGCTGTAGATCGAGGCGGGGGTCTTGGGAGACCTGCTCGGCGAGCAACTGCGCGCGCGCCGGCGTGTCCAGCTGCAGCCGCAGCGAGCTGACCGTGCCCCCGCGCCGGAAGGCCGTCTGGGCCACCGGCAGATCGCCCCAGATTTCCGACTCGCTCGCCCCGCCTGCCGCCTCGAAGATGCCTACGATCACCCATGCGCTGTCCCGGAACGCGATTTCCGCGCCCAGATCAAGCCCGGCAAATTCCGTCGCCGCGCCGCGGCCGACGATCACTTCTCGCCGCCCGGAATCGAAATTTCGCCCTTCGACCACACGCACTTCCGGACGCAGGGTGAAGGCTTCGGGTGTGACGCCGCGCACGACCAGATTCGCGGGCGTCCCGGAGCTGCGCTTCGGCACGTCCACAATGGTGTAGAGCTCTGGGCTTGCCGCCAGTACGCCGGGGAGACTGGAGACGATACCGACGGCATCGTTTGCGAGACCGCTGGAGAGCTCGCCGTTCGAGCCGCCCCGCAGCACGATGGCGCGGTCCGGCTGCCCGGTGTTCTCAAGCGCGGTGCGAAAACCGATGGCCATGGCCAGAATCGCCATGAGCACCGCCACGACCCCGGCGATTCCGACCACGATCACCGAAGAAGCGCCGGCCCGGGCGGGAATATTGCGCAGATTCATGAGCGTGATTTCGATGATCTGGGTGAACACGTCAGAGCGCTCGCAGAGCTTCGACGATGGCCAGGCGGCGAGCCTGCCAGGCAGGGAAGATGCCGACCAGCAGCCCGATCGCGAGCGCTAGTCCGAACCCGCTGGCCAGGGTTGCGGGCGCGATTTCGAACCGCGGCAGCACCGATTCCAGGGATGCCGCCAGGCCCTGCTCGGCCAGCACCGCGAGCGTCAGTCCGATCACGCCGCCGCTTACGCACAGCAGCAGGCTCTCGGCCAGCACCAGTGCCGCCACCGTGCCGTCGGGGAAGCCGAGTGTTTTCAGCACGGCCAACTCGGGAATACGTTCCCGCAGCGTCTGCATCATGGTGTTGCCGGTCAGCAGCACGATGGTGAAGAACACGGCCGACAGGATGCCGCTCATGAGCAGCCCGATATCGCCGATCTGGTTGGCGAACTGGCGCGCGAAGTCGGCCTCGGTTGCAGTGCGCGTTGCGTTGGGTGAGCTGTCGAAGGCGCTGTCGATGGCGCGGGCGACCTCAGCCGCCGCGGCCGGATCCGCCACCCGGACGATGAACCAGCCGACCCCGCCGTTGCCGAACTGGCGCGCTTCATCGAAATAGGCGTAGTTCAGGAGGAAGGCCGAGGGTTGGCTGTCGGCACCCGGCGCATCGTAGGTGCCGACCAGCTCGAACTCCCAGCGCCGATCACCGTCTTTTTTCGGCCAGATATCACCCTCGATGGGAATCCGATCGCCGATGCGCCAGCCGAATTCCGCGGCCAGCGTTGCCGGCGCGACTGCACCCGTGCGCAGGCGCGTGAAGGCCGCAAGCGCGGCGGCGTCGATGCGATACTCCGGATAGAGCGCGAAGTAGGCGTCCGGCGTCACCGGATATTTGGGGAAAAAATTGCGGCGGTCCTGATAAAACCCGCCGAACCAGTCCGCGTGGGTCACGGCGCTGACGCCCTCGATACCGGCGATCACGTTCATGTGCGCGATGGGTAGTGGATCCACTATCGAATAGCGCGGCGACACGATCAGCCGGTCGACGCCCGCAATGTCGATGCGTTCGGTGAAGGCTGTGGCAATGCTTTGCAGCAGCCCAAAGAGCAAAAACGCCACGATGATCGACAACAGGGTGAGCAGCGTGCGTGCCCGGCGCCGCAGCAGGCCGGCAGCTACCAGTCCGGCCAGGGTCACGTCGCGCTGCCGGCCACCAGCCGGCCCTTGTCGAGTTCGAGCACCCGCCGTGCGTGCCCGGCTGCTTTCGGATCATGCGTGACCATGACGATGGTCTTGCCGAAATCGCGGTTCAGCATCTCGAGCAGGCCGAGAATCTCGTCTGCAGTGGTCCGGTCGAGATCGCCGGTCGGTTCGTCACAGACCAGCAGGTCCGGATCCGAGACCAGCGCGCGCGCAATCGCCACCCGCTGCTGCTGGCCGCCGGACAGTTCGCCGGGCTTGTGGCGAGCGCGGTCGAGAAGCCCGACGATGGTCAGCGCAACGCGCGCGTTCTCGCGCCGACGAGTGCGCGACAGCGGCGTCAGCAGCAGCGGCAGCTCGACGTTGCGTTCCGCCGTCAGCACGGGCAGCAGGTTGTAAAACTGGAACACAAAACCGATGTGCACCGCGCGGAAGTCGGCCAGCGCGCGCGCGGAGAGGCCGTCCAGACGGGTGCCGGCCACCTCGATAGTGCCCCGCGTCGGCTGATCGATGCCGCCGATCAGATTGAGAAGCGTGGTTTTGCCGGAGCCCGAAGGGCCCATCAGAGCCACGAAATCACCCTGTTCGATGTCCAGATCGATGCCGTCCAGCACGTGAATCGTCTCGCGTCCGCGCTGATAGTCGCGGGCGATGTCGCGCAGTCTGACCAACGCGCTCACGCGCCTGTCTCCGGGGCCAGGAAGGCGACCCGCACGCCCATGTCCGGCAGCACGCGCGCATCGCGCTCGAGCAGCCGGATGCGCACCCTGACGGTCGCCTTGTTGCGGTCAGCCGTGGGAATAATGGCAATCACCGTTGCGGCATACGGGGTGTCGGGGTAGGCGTTCAGCGTAACCTGGACCGGCTGGTCGGGTTCGACCCGGTTGATGTACGCCTCGTTCACGTCCACCTCGACCTCGAGCGAGTCCATGTCGACGATGGTGCAGATGCCGGTGCGCGTAAAGCCTCCGCCGGCCGAGATGGGCGAGATGATCTCGCCGGGTTGCGCCGCCTTCGCTACCACCACGCCGGCAAACGGCGCGCGCACGGTCATATCGTCGAGCGCCCGATCCTGCAGTGCGAGATTCTTCTCGGCGACCTGTACCTGCTGCACGACCACCCCGCGCCGGGCCGCCAGCGCGTCCAACGCCAGCACGTCGCGCTCCAGCGCGGCCGCGCTGGCCAGATTGCGCTCGGCAAGGTTCCGCGTGCGCGCGAGGTCGCGCTCGGCCTGCGCGTACTGCGCGTCAAGCTCGCGCGCGGTGGCGCGCTGGGCCGCCAGCTGCGCTGCCACCAGGTCGCGCTGCGCTTGCGGAATGGCGTCATCCAGACGGGCCAGCACCTCGCCAGCGACGACGCTCTGACCCTCCTCGACATAAACCTCCGTGACCTGGCCTGTGACCTGCGCGCTGACCGTAGCTTGGCGTCGCGCGATCACGTAGCCGGTGGCGTCGAGCACGCTGTCGGCGTTCGCGGGTACGCGTTCGGCTCCCGCAGCAGCAGCGCGGGTAACGGCCGTCGGGCCGGCCGGGTCGGGCGGCGTGGTCCCGGCTTCCGGGCCCGGCTTGTTGGGGCCTGAACTGCTCGGGGGTGGGTTGCTCGGAGCTGGATTGTTCAGGCCTGGTCGATCCAAGCCTGCGCGAGGCGGGTCCGGGTTGTGCAGCGTGAGCCAGAGTCCGATGCCCGCAAGCGCCAGTAACGCCAGCGCCACCCAAACGCGCCGGCCGCTGCGCTGCGGTCGTACCGTGCGATCGATGCGCAGCTGGTCGAGCAGGGCGCGGGTATCTGGTCGGGGTTCCATGTTCAGCCTTCATCCCGCGATGAGAGATGCAGAGTTGCAGCTACAGCGTCGAGCAGCGCGTCGGCGTAGGGCCCGAAGCTGTCTTCGCGCTGGTCGGCGTGCTCGAATATATAACGATCTGGGCGCACCAGCAGCGCGTGCGCAGGAAGAAAGATCCGGTTGAAATCGCCGCGCACGGGCGTGATGCCTTTCAGGGACGCTCGGCGCCGTCGCGTTAGCGCAGCTCGAAGCCCGCGAGCGCCCCTTCAGCCCGCCATGCTGCGAGCACGGCGTTGAAGGCGTTGATGCCGGGCGCATAGACCTCGCTGCCGATACCGGTGCCGCGCGCGCCGATACGTCCCTCGTTGTTGTAGTAGCCGGGTGTGCACGACTCCTGGAAGGCGAAATTGTTGATGGCGAGGCGCCGAATCTCGGCGACCCAGTCCGCCTCGGCCGCTGGCGTCACCTCCGCCACCTTGCGCCCGCGGGCGCGGATCTCGGACAGAATGTAGGCAATGTGCTGCGCCTGGTCGTCGAACATGGCGGTCATGTTCACCGACAGGCCGTTTTGGTTCACGCCGATGAAGAACCAGTTCGGGAAGCCGTGCGATGACAGTCCGTGCAGGGTTTTCAGGCCGTCCCGCCAGTGATCGAATAGCGATTCGCCGTTGCGGCCGACGATGTCGAAGTCGACCCGTCGGCGTGGCGCGGAGGTGATCTCGAAACCGGTTGCGAAGATGATGCAGTCAACCGGATACAAGACGCCGTTCGCCACCACGCCCTCCGCGGTGATCCGCTCGACGCCCTTGGCCGCGCTTACGTCGATCAGGTGCACGTTAGGACGGTTGAAGGTGGGCAGGTATTCGTCGTTGAAGGTGGGCCGCTTGCAGAATTGCCGGTACCAGGGCTTCAGCGCCTCAGCGGCGTCGCGTTGGCCTACTGTTGCGTCGACGCGTGCGCGAATCTCGTTCATCTTCTGAAAGTCGGCAATTTCCGCACGCAGCGCCAATTCCTCGACGTCCACGTTCGAGCCCGCGGCCATGGCCTGGCGCAGGTCGGCCTGAAAGCGCCGGAAGATATCCGTCCAGCCATCGTTGACCAGGTCGACCTCGAACGGCCGGCCCACCACGATGTCAGCGAAATTCTCGCGCCGCGCACGCTGCCAGCCCGGGGTCAGCGTCGCCGCCCATTCCGGATCGGTCTGCTTGTTACCGCGCAGGTCGACCGAGGATGGCGTGCGCTGGAACACGTACAGCGTCTGCGCATGGCGACCTACGTGCGGCACACACTGGATGGCGGTGGCGCCGGTGCCGATGATGGCTACGCGTTTGTCCGCCAATCGAGTCAGCTCGCCTCGATGGTCACC
>CAZVMA010000121.1:0-2877 GCA_964628545.1 uncultured Pseudomonadales bacterium
CCGGCGCATGCCACGACCAACTCGGCGCACGGCGTGTCATCGATCCGGTCCATCTATCCGGTGCTGGAGCGCATGCAGAGGCTCGGAATGCCGCTGCTGATCCACGGCGAGGTGACCGACCACACGGTGGACATCTTCGACCGCGAAGCGGTGTTCATCGATCGGGTGCTGATTCCGACGCTCGGCGATTTTCCCGCGCTGCGCGTCGTATTCGAGCACATCACTACCGCGGACGCGGTCGGCTTCGTGCAGTCGGCGCCCGCGCATGTGGCTGCGACCATTACGCCGCATCATCTGCAGATCAATCGTAACGCTTTGTTTGCGGGCGGCATGCGGCCGCACTTTTACTGTCTGCCCATCGCGAAGCGCGAAGTGCACCGGCTGGCGCTGCGGGCTGCGGCGACGTCCGGGTCGCCCAAGTTCTTCCTGGGCACCGATTCGGCGCCTCATGCGGTCAGCGCCAAGGAATCGGATTGCGGTTGTGCGGGCATCTTCAACGCGCCGGTGGCGCTCGAAAGCTATGCGACCGTTTTCGACGAGGAGGGCGCTCTGGACCGTTTGGAAGGCTTTGCCTCCGAGCACGGGCCACGCTTCTACGGCCTGCCGCTCAACGTCGGCACCGTCGTCCTGGAGCGTTCGGCGCTCGCCGTGCCGGGACAGCTGCAGATTGGCGAAGCGCCGGTCGTGCCCTACCACGCGGGTGCCGAGCTCGGTTGGCGTGTGGTCTAGGCCATGGAATTTGTGCCAACATCCGCGCCCCACGCATTTGCAATTCTGGAGACGAGGTCAACATGACGGACACGACCGAAAACGCCGTTCTGGTAGAGCGCCGCGGCAGAATCATGGTGATTACCCTAAACCGGCCGGACGCCATGAACGCCATCAACGGCGCTCTCTCGCATGGCCTCTTGAACGCGGTGCGCGAACTGGATGAAGACAACAGCCTCACGGCCGGCGTCATCACCGGTAACGGTCGGGCATTTTGCGCGGGCATGGACCTGAAGGCGTTCTCCCGCGGCGAGGATGTGGGCCCGCTTGGTACCTTTGTGCGCTCTGGCTGCAAGAAGCCGCTGATCGGCGCGATCAACGGTTTTGCGTTGGCTGGCGGCTGCGAGATCGCGCTGACCTGCGATCTGCTGGTCGCTGCGAAGGGCGCGAAGATCGGCATCCGCGAGGTCAAGGTTGGTTTGTTCGCTGCGGCCGGCGGCGTGTTCCGTCTGCCGGCGCGGGTCGGTTTCGCGAAGGCCATGGAAATGGCGCTGACGGGCGAGCCGATTTCGGCTGAAGAGGCGTTCGCTGCCGGTATGGTGAGCGAAGTGACCGAACCTGGTGAGGCGCTTGCAGCGGCCATTCGTTTGGCCGAGCGTATTGCCGAAAACGCACCGCTCGCGGTCGCGGCCTCGAAGACCCTGGTCCGTGCAGCCGCGCAAGGCATTGACGAGGATACGCTCTGGAAGATGCAGGAACCTCTGCAGAAGACCGTGTTCACGTCCAACGACGCGAAGGAAGGCCCGCTCGCGTTCGCCGAGAAGCGCGCGCCGAAGTGGACGGGGACCTGATCCCAACGCCGGAAGACGCGTCCTGGATGCGCGCGGCGCTGGCGCTCGCGCGCGATGCCGGTGCGGCTGGAGAGGTCCCGGTGGGCGCTCTGGTGGTTCGGGACGGCATCATGATCGGTGCCGGGTTCAATCAGCCAATCAGCGCCCGGGATCCCACGGCCCATGCCGAGATCGTCGCGCTGCGTGCGGCAGCGCGGCAGGTCGGCAACTATCGTCTCCCGGGCGCTACGCTCTACGTAACGGTTGAGCCCTGCACCATGTGCGCTGGCGCGCTGGTGCACGCCCGCATTGCTCGGCTGGTGTTTGGCACCGTCGAGCCGCGCACGGGCGCCGTCGAATCTGCGGCCCGAGTGCTCGAGCACGGCGGCCACAATCATCGGGTCGAGGTCACGGGGGGCGTGCTGGCCGCGCCGTGTCGCGAGATCATGCGCGCTTTCTTTGCCGCGCGGCGTGAGGAACTGGCTTCACGGCGTACGGATCAGGTCCGAAACGGAGACGCGGTTTGATGAAAGAGCTCAGGGTGCAGGACGGACCACCGGCGCTGTCGATGTTCCGTCTCGACAAGCTGGCCCACTCGCTTGGGGTACGTGGCGACCAGCTGTTCGCGCGCTTCGTGCACGTGCTGTCATTGACGGGCCCGGTTGATGCCGACGCCGGGCGACAGATCGACAGCCTGTTGCGCTACGGACCCGAGCGCGATCTGCCGGCGCCGGTGGGTGTGCACATCGCCACGGTGGTGCCCCGCCTTGGCACCGTGTCACCCTGGTCCAGCAAGGCCTCGGATATCTTCCGCATCTGCGGCCTGACGCAGGTGGCGCGCGTCGAGCGCGGTGTGCGCTGGTATGCCGATCCGGCGGTTGCCGATCGCGTGTCGTTGACGCACCTGTTTGACCGGATGACCGAGCGACTGGTGGCGGACGATGATCTCGGCTCGGTGTTCCAGGATCCGGCGCCCCGACCGTTGACGACCGTGGCAGTGGTTAACTTCGGGCGCACCGCCCTCGATGAGGCGAACGCCGCGCTGGGTCTGGCGCTCTCCGACGATGAGCTCGATTACCTGGTCGCCGCCTACCGGACGCTGGGTCGTGATCCCACCGACGTAGAGCTCATGATGTTCGCGCAGGCGAACTCCGAGCACTGCCGCCACAAGATCTTTAACGCCGACTGGACAGTCGACGGCGAGCGTCAGCCCGCGTCGCTGTTCGACATGATTCGCAACACCCATCGGCACATCAATGGTGCCGGCATTCTCAGCGCCTACGCCGACAACGCGGCCGTCATCGCCGGGCATGACATTGATCGCCTGGTACTGGACCCG
>CAZVMA010000121.1:2887-5218 GCA_964628545.1 uncultured Pseudomonadales bacterium
AAGGTCGAGACGCACAACCATCCAACAGCCATCGCGCCGTACCCGGGTGCTGCGACCGGCGCCGGCGGAGAAATCCGGGATGAGGGCGCTGTTGGGCGGGGCTCGAAACCGAAGGCGGGGCTCACCGGTTTCACCACGTCACATCTGAACGTGCCGGGCTGGCCGCAGCCCTGGGAGCTGGCTACGGGTCGGCCCGGTCGCATCGTCAGCGCCTTCGAGATCATGCAGGACGGACCGATCGGCGCGGCGGCCTTCAACAATGAGTACGGTCGCCCCGCGCTGGCCGGTTACTTCCGCACCTTCGAGATGACCGACGTCGAGCACCCGGAGCGGGTGCGCGGCTACCACAAGCCGGTGATGATCGCGGGCGGGGTCGGCAGCGTCCGTGCAGAACACGTGCAGTCGCTCCCGTTTCCGCCCGGTACCCGACTGGTGGTGCTGGGCGGCCCAGCCATGCTCATTGGTCTCGGCGGCGGCGCCGCGTCCAGCGTGGCTTCCGGTACAGCCGCATCGGATCTCGATTTCGCGTCGGTCCAGCGCGACAACGCCGAGATGGAGCGACGCTGCCAGGAAGTCATCGATCGCTGCACGGCCCTTGGGGCAGACAACCCGATCCTGCTGATACACGACGTTGGCGCGGGCGGCTTGTCGAACGCGCTGCCCGAGCTGGTGAAGGATGCGGGTGCGGGCGGGCGCTTTCGGCTGCGTGACATACCCTCGGCCGATCCCGGCATGTCGCCGCTCGAGATCTGGTGCAACGAAGCGCAGGAGCGCTACGTGCTGGGCATCGCGCCCGCGCACTATGACCGCTTCGCCGCGATCTGTCGTCGTGAGCGCTGTCCATTCGCGGTGGTCGGCGAATCGACCTCGGAGCCCCACCTAGCTGTGGATGACGCGCTGCTGGGTGCAGCGCCCGTCGATCTGCCGATGTCCGTGCTGTTCGGCAAGCCGCCGCGCATGCACCGTAGTTTTGTGCGCGAGGCGCGCGTGTTGCCCCATCTTGATCTGGAGGGGATCGACCTCGACGAAGCCGTGCGTCGCGTGCTGCAGTTTCCGGCGGTCGCCAGCAAGTCCTTTCTGGTCACCATCGGTGATCGCAGCATCACGGGTCTGGTGGCTCGGGAACAGATGGTGGGGCCATGGCAGGTGCCGGTGGCCGACGTGGCGGTCACGCTGGCCGGGTTCCGCACCAATGCAGGTGAGGCGTTCGCTATGGGCGAGCGCTCGCCGCTTGCGCTGATCGACCCGGCCGCGTCGGCCCGCATGGCGGTGGGGGAGGCGCTGACCAACCTGTGCGCTGCGCCGGTCACCGATCTCGCGCGCGTCGTTTTGTCGGCCAACTGGATGGCCGCGGCCGGAGAGAACGCCGAAGAGCAAGCCCTGTTCGATGCCGTGCGCGCTGTCGGCATGACGCTGTGTCCAGCGCTTGGCATTGCCATTCCGGTGGGCAAGGACAGTCTGTCGATGCGCACGCGCTGGGCGGAGGGAGAAGTCGTTGCGCCGCTCACCCTCATCGTGTCTGCGTTCGCCCCGGTTGATGATGCCCGCCTGACGCTGACGCCACAGCTGCAGCTCGATCGCGGCCCCACGCGCTTGCTGCTCGTCGACCTGGGGTGCGGCCGGAACCGGCTTGGCGGCAGTGCGCTGGCGCAGTGCTGGTCGCGGCTCGGCAACAGCGCGCCTGACGTTGACGACCCGCATCTGCTGGCCCGTGCGTTTCGCGCCGTGCAGACGCTGCTGCGGGCCGAGCAACTGCTTGCGTATCACGATCGCAGTGACGGCGGACTGTTCGCGGCGCTGGCCGAGATGGCCTTCGCCGGGCGCGCGGGCTGGAGCATCGATCTTGGAGCGACGACACCTGAGCAGGCGTTGGCTGACCTGTTCGCGGAAGAGCTCGGCATGGTGCTGCAGGTGCGCGCGGAGGACATGCCTGCCGTGGCCGAGGTGCTCACCGATTTGCCCTGGCGCGAGATCGGGGCGCCAAACGCCGACGGCACAATTCTGGTAACGGCCGGCGCTGACGTGCTGTATCGCTCGACGCGCGCGGAACTGCAGTCGCTGTGGGCTTCGACCAGCTATCAGATGCAGCGTCGGCGCGACAACCCGCACTGTGCGGACGAGGAATTCGCGGCCGCGGGCGTGGAGAGTGAACTGGGTGCCCTGAATGGAGACGCGGATGGCTGAGGCGCGGAAGTCTGCCTGGGCGCCCATGCCGAATTTGAGGACGGGGAGACGGCCTTCGAGGGAGCGGGCGAGGCGTTTGCCCCATGGGTCGTCGATATTGATGACGGCGGTGGGTTTTTTGGGGCCGCCCTGGGAGACGAGGTGTTC
>CAZVMA010000121.1:5228-7412 GCA_964628545.1 uncultured Pseudomonadales bacterium
CTGACGTTTGATTCGTCCGCAGACGTGTCCCAGAGTTTTCTGCATGTGCCGCGCCGCCCGCGCGTTGCGGTGCTGCGCGAGCAGGGCGTGAACGGACAGATCGAGATGGCGGCGGCTTTCGAGCGCGCGGGTTTCGAACCCGTTGACGTGCACATGAGCGATCTCATCGACGGCTCGGTAGCTCTGGGCGAGTTTCCGGTTCTGGTCGCGTGCGGCGGCTTTTCCTACGGTGATGTGTTGGGTGCGGGTGGCGGCTGGGCGAAGAGCATTCTCTTCAATCCGCGCGTGCGCGCAGCGTTTGAGTCTTTCTTTGCGGCCGAGCGGCTGGCGCTTGGGGTGTGCAACGGCTGTCAGATGCTCTCGAATCTGAAGCCGCTGATCCCTGGGGCCGATCTTTGGCCGCGGTTCGTGCGCAATCGCTCGGAGCAGTTCGAGGGCCGCACCGCGCTGATTCGGGTCAATGCCGTCGCCTCGCCTTGGCTTGCGGGTATGGGCGGCAGCGTCATGCCCATCGCCATCGCGCACGGGGAAGGTCGGGCGTAATTCGCTGATCAGACCGCCGCGGAACGGTTCTGGTCGCGGGCCGGCGACCAGCTCGCGCTGCAATACGTCGACAATCGGCACATCGTGACCGAGCGTTACCCAGCCAATCCGAACGGCGCCGAACGCGGCTTGGCGGGGCTGCTGGCGGCCGACGGGCGAGTCTTGGCGATGATGCCGCACCCAGAGCGGGTTTTCCGCTCGATCCAGAACCCGTGGCGCGATCGCGCCTGGGGTGAGGATGGTCCGTGGATGCGTTTGTTCAGGAACGCCCGGCTGGCGGTCGGTTGACCACCAGACTCTGATGCCGAACTGGGAACGCCTGGCGTTTTCGGTCTTCGAAGTAATGCCGCAGGGTGTCGCGAACCACCGGGAAGGCGAGTTCGTCCCACGGGATGTCGTCCTCGTGAAACAGATCGACGGCCAGGCTTTCTTCGCCAGCCGCAAATTCGGGAGCCGTCAGCCGACCGCGGAAAAACATGTATACCTGCGAGATGTGAGGCAGGCTGAACAGAGTGTAGAGGTCATCAACCTCGACTCGCGCGGCAGCCTCCTCCCAGGTCTCCCGCACCGCGCCCGCTTCCGCAGACTCGCCGTTTTCCAGATATCCGGCCGGCAGGGTCCAGTAGCCCCGCCGCGGCTCGATGGCGCGCTTGCACAGCAGCACGCGATCCTGCCACGTCACCAGGCAGCCCGTGACGATGCGCGGATTCTGATAATGAATGGTCGAACAGCCGTCGCACACGAAGCGATGGCGGGAATCGCCCGGCGGCATGCGCCAGGCGACGGGGTCGCCGCAGGAACTGCAGAATTTCATCGGGCGCCAGTACCGGACAGTCGCGAGGCGCCGATTATAGTCACACGGTGATCTGTGGCACCTGTTGCGAATTCGCGCTGCGCGTCGCGCTGTCGGCACTGATCGACCGTACCAGCCCCTGATGCACGTCGACCAACGGCAGGGCGACCACGTTCGAGTTCCCGAACGCGACGGGCTCGAGCAGCTGGTCGGGCGCCTCGATGGCGTGGCGCAGGCGGGCCAGCGACCGGCACATCAGGTTGGACACGCGAAGCGCGGCGTCGAGCGGCGATCGCGCGCGGTTGATTTCGGTATCCACCCGGA
Organism: uncultured Pseudomonadales bacterium; assembly: GCA_964628545.1. Lineage (GTDB taxonomy): Bacteria > Pseudomonadota > Gammaproteobacteria > Pseudomonadales > Azotimanducaceae > UBA7803. The sequence continues at coordinate 6,889 of CAZVMA010000121.1, forward strand.
ACTGCAGGCCGCGCAGCTTGCGCGCCGAGTCGGGCGACGCGGCATTGTCGATCACCTGCTGGGTGAGGGTGCGTCGGAGCGTTTCCAATCGTCCCGGATCGGTTCGGGCCATCTTCAGCATTTGATCGAAACTGGGCAGTCGTACGGACATGGGTAACCTCACCGGTCGAATCGGTTTGCTTCGCCTTCATGGCTTCGTACTATGCAGATGGCGACGCGCGACCTACATGCGCGCCCTGTAATGCCTTTGTCTTAGGAGCATGGACTTGTTGTATCAGCTGAACGACCGACGGGTGGTCGCAGATGGGGTTTACTTCGTGGCCGACAATGCCCGCGTGATCGGTTCCGTGCGCCTGCGGAACAACGCCAGCGTCTGGTACGGCGCTGTGCTCCGGGGCGACAACGACCTCATCACCATCGGCGAGAACTCGAACATCCAGGATGGCTCGGTGCTGCACACCGATCCGGGCTGCCCGCTCACCGTGGGGGCTAATGTCACGGTCGGCCACAACGTCATGCTGCAT
>CAZVMA010000122.1:0-1709 GCA_964628545.1 uncultured Pseudomonadales bacterium
CACCTCGACCTCAAGAGCAACCCACAGCCGAAACCACTCCTCGGAGGTGAGCGTCGTTGGCAGGCGTGAGGCCAGGCCTGCGGGCAGCCCGGCCCGCCTGAAGAGTGTTTCGGAATCCACGCCGAGGTCCTTGAGCAGCGTGCGCCACCCGGCCTCAAGGGGGTAACCAGCGGATTTGGACATCGGTCTTCCTGTCTTCGATCGACCCAATCTAGCCATCGATCGAGGCGCGAGTAATGGCGGATCGCGCCAATTTGCGCTGCGTCCGCGCTCGCTCCTTTGGCACGTTCTGGAACAATCATGGCGCGATTTGACCTGCCCGGCGTTCTTCGAGCCAGCTGAAATTTGGGAAGATGGCCTCCTTGAGCCGAGGAGGCGAGATGAAGAAGAGCAGGTTTACCGAAGAGCAGATGGTGAAGATGCTTCAGGAGGCCGACCGTACGTCAGTTTCGGAAGTGGCGAAGAAGCACGGGGTCAGCGACCAGACGTTGTACAACTGGCGCCGGCATTTCGGCGGGCTGGAGCCGTCGGACGTGAAACGACTGCGCCAGCTGGAGCAGGAGAATAGCCGGCTGAAGAAGTTGGTCGCTGAGCGAGATCTCGAAATCGAGGTCATGAAGGAGATCGCCGCAAAAAAATGGTGAGCGTGCAGGTCAGGCGCCAGCAGGTTGGCTACGCGAAGCAGCGTGGTCTCTCCCAGCGCCGAGCCTGCACGCTGCTCCCGGTGGGACGCTCGGCATTGCACTACCGATCAAAGTTGGCCGAGCGCGATACACCCATCCTCTGGGCCATGAAGGCGCTGTCGGCCCAGTACCCTCGGTACGGTTACCGCCGCATTCAGGTGTTTCTCGAGCGGGACGGCTATGTGATGAGTGCGGACAAGGCGCACCGCCTGTGGAAAATCAGCGGTTTGCAGGTGCCGCGGAAGCGGTGTCGTCGGCGCCTGAGCGCGTCGCGACCGCGCCCGAAGGCGCCGACGACGGCCAATCAGGTGTGGGCATACGATTTCGTATTCGATGCATGCGCCAACGGCCAGCAGCTCAAGTGTTTGACAGTCATCGACGAGTTCACGCGGGAGAGTCTCGCCATTGATGTCTGCGGGTCGATTCGATCGGGTCGCGTGATCGAGGTTCTGAGTCGGTTGATCAGTGAGAGGGGCGAGCCCGCAGTGCTGCGATCCGATAACGGGCCGGAGTTCGTGTCAAAGGCTCTCTTACGCTGGGCAGTAGCGAACCGTCTTGAGACGGCGCTGATCGATCCAGGGAAACCGTGGCAGAACGGCACCAACGAGAGTTTCAATGGCAAGTTCAGGGACGAGTGCCTCGCAATGGAGTGGTTCCGAAACCGCAATGAGGCCAGAGTGGTGATCGAGGCGTGGCGGCGTCACTACAATGAGGTCAGACCTCATTCGAGCCTGGGTCAGCAAACCCCGGCAGCGTTCAGCAAATCCTGCGGCATAGCCGCAGAATCCGAGGCCAGTTTCCAATAATGGAATGGTCCGAGGAAAGCAGGCAGATCATGTCGAGGTATCACATCGATGCATCTGGACAGGCTGACGCATCCCAGGATCAGGAATATTCCTGTTCCCTGAGAACGTAACTAGAGAGGTGGCTCCGCAAAACTGAACAGGGTCAACAGTGGAAAAGCTGCTCCGATGGGCGAGGATAGAGCCCGTGTTCGCAGGAGAGCAGTGCATGAGCAGACGACCA
>CAZVMA010000122.1:1719-7055 GCA_964628545.1 uncultured Pseudomonadales bacterium
GTGCTGCGGCCAAGGCGGAGTTCCGTACCGTTCAGGGCCAGATTGGGTTTTGGGCCAAAGTTGGCCGTGCCGCCCTCGATAATCCTGACCTGCCCACCTCCTTTATCGCGGAAAGCTTGATGAGCATGGCTGAGTCGCGTGAAGCAGCCAGAGCTTTCCTGCTCCGGTCTCGGTCCCAGGCCTGATTTGGCAGGGAGAGCAGACCAAGCGCTTCGTCCGCGCTTGAAAGAAGCGGCACGATAACCTTGTTCGGGACGTTGAAGAGGCAGTGTTTGCCGTCGCTGAAAATCCCGACATCGGATAAGAGAAGAAAGGCGATCTTGCGGATCTACGGGTCCATAAATTCCGGAGCCGGGGGTAGCTCTGGCTTCTGGGCTAATGCCGCTACGATGGCATCCGACTGATCTATCTCGAGGCCCTCGGTTCACACGAAAACTTCTATCCGGATCTCAAACGCTAGGATCGGGGTAGGGCCGAACGACTGCGTGGTCGCCGCGCAGTTGCTGAGCGGCTGCGTCGTCTCCGCTGCGATTCGCTGGGAACAGGCAATTCAAGAGGTCTATTTCACGGCCACGCCCGGTATGGGTTTTCGGCCTGAGCTCTGCTCCCGGCGCTGGTGACGGGTGTGAACCGACTGACCGAGCGACTCGCTCATGCGGAATGGGGCCGTTGCTGTTCTTGCGAGTCTGAAGAGGAAGAGCTCAATGCCGGGATGATTCACCCAGTCAGTAGTTTAGGCTCGGCGCGAAGACGTTGATGCCGAACGTAACCCAGGCCGCGACGGCGAACGCGGCGACGACGACCAGGTTGCCGATTCTCGATCGCCAGTCGCTGGCCGGATCCCGCCAGATCCGTACCAGGTTGGCTAACGCAACAAGACCGCCGATGATTCCGAGGGCGGCGACCAGCTGAAGACCACGAAACCATGCGTCAAGACCTGGCCCCGCCAAGGTTAGGTCCTGTGTGATTGAGAAAAAGACCCCAGCCCAGCCTGCAAGAAAAACAAGGTTAGCAACGGCAGTCAGAGGGACCGCAAGACTAAGACCAGTGCGCGATCCATGGTGTCGCGACTTAGCGCGATGGCGTCGCTTCAGCAGAACACTCTGAGTCCATCCTGCCACGGTAACTAGCATCACGAGGACTGCCGCGCCCAGCGCGGGAACAAGCCACCCCTGACTGAGGCTGACGGGCGCTGGCTGCAGCAGGGCTAGGGCCGGCAGGTCGTCTGTTGTCAGGCCGACGACGACTCCGTTTTTGACCACGGCCGCCAGTCGGGACGAACTCTGGTTGTCCTCCCAAACCATAGGGGCGATCTCGCGCCACGTTCGCGGCGGCGACCCGACCAGCATGTCGAGCTGCGGTATCGCGATGTCGTGTTGCTGATCGACCACAACCCGCATCTGTTGGGCCGCCCGCTGCAGCGCGAGGATCGTGGTCTGTCCGCGTCGGCTGAGCTCGTAGTATCCGGCGATCTTGCGCCCGTCTGCTGCAGCCGTATCAATTCGGTCGGCGCGTCGTGTCGGGGCGGCCGGAAAATACCGGTCCATGAAGCGGCGGAAGATCTGGCTGCGGATCGCCTCGACTGCGACCCCGCGGCCCCGACTATTCAGCGAAATGTAAAACCCGACCCGCTGATCGGTTAGAAGCCAGAGGTCGCTGTGGAAATGACTTAGGTCACCGCTGTGCCCCAGCACCCGGTAACCATTGCGGTCGAGCTCGAAGAAGCCGAGGGACATGCCGTTGATTGACGGAGTGACTCGGAACGCGGTGGCGTGCATTGATCGCGTCGTCTCGGGCGCCAGGATCCGCGCGTCGCCGGCGGCGCCTTCGTTAAGTTGCGCGATCATAAAGCGGCCGATGTCCGTGCCGACCGCCGACAGGGCCCCGGCGGGCGCGGGGTTCACGAATTCGAAGCTGTGGCTTGCGTCGGACGCGAGGGCGTAGCCTTTGGACATCGTGGCGGCGAGTTCATCCGGTAGGGGCTGGCGGAAGGTCGAGCGCGTCATGCCGAGCGGCGCGAAGATGTGGTGTTCGACGTATGCCTCAAAGGGTTGCCCCGTAACGCGCTGCACGATGTAGCCGGCTAAGCCCGAGCCGTAGTTGGAATACGCAGGAATTTCTCCGGCAGGAAAGATCTGTGCCGGCAGCGCATCGCGCGTGAACCGATCCAGCGGGATCAATCCCGCCTCGTGAGCGCTGAAGATTGACTTCAGGCTCTCCTCGAATCCGGCCGTGTGCGTGAGCAGGTGTCGGAGGGTGACGGGTTTTCCGTCTTTGGGCGGGACCCGGAAGTCGAGATAGCTGTTGACGTCGGCGTCAAGATCGAGCCTGCCGGCTTCGACCAGCTGCATCACAGCGGTCGAGGTAAACAGCTTTGAGATCGATCCCGGCCGGAAAAGCGTCCGCTCTGGGTCTACAGGGATACCCTTCTCGCGATCGGCATAGCCATAGCCTTTCTGCAGCAAAACATCCTCGTTCCGGACGACGACGATCACTGCGCCGGCGATGTCGCCCTGTTGCAGCGCATAGGGAATAAATCCATCCAGCCAGGCTTCCAGATCGGGCCTGTTCAGGTCTCGTGTTGGATTCTTCGGCGCTGCAGCCAGCTGGGCCGCCTCGGCCCAGGTGTGTCCCGAAGATAACGCCAGCGCGCCGCAAGCGATAAACAGGCACGTCAACACACATACGTTCATGACGGTCTCTTTGGGGTGCGGGCGAATCCGCGCGTGCGGCCTGGTTCGCCCATGGCAAGCGGCTACGGGAGACAGCTATAGTGCCGCAGCTTCGCAAAAAGACCACGCTGCGCGCGCGGAACGAGCATTGAGCTTACTATGCTGGGCCATCAAGGGGGACACATGAGGCTATGGTTTGGCGCGCATGTGATCACGAAGCTGTTGCTCGCTTCGACGACCAACCTTGTGCTGGCGAGTGTCGCATCCGCGGCTGGCATCTTGGATAGTAGTTCAACGTATGCCGGTGCTTTTGGGGGCGTTGGCTATCTGCACGAAGTCAGCATGCAGCAGGTAGGCACAGTCATTACCCCGCACCCCTTTCCAGATATCAACGTGGATGCAAGGGGCTCTGCAGATCGCGTTGTCGCGCCTGTCGTGGGCGTTCAGTTGGGCCACGAACTGCAAACGTGGGATGTCTACGCTTCCGGGTGGAGCATCGGCATGGCCGCCGAAATTGAGGGGCTGTATCTGACGGCTGATCCAGAAGGGGAACTGGATATAGAGCCGTATTTATTGGGCACCCAGTTCGTCTCCCTGCCAACACATGTCGGGGCTGTGCTCCTGAATGCGGTGTTCAGTCTCCGTACTCCCCAATCGGGCGCCATCACCCCTTACGCGGGCGTTGGGGCTGGTTATGGTGCCGTCTTCATCGACGGCTCAAATTCCACCAATCCATCTGAGCCAGGGATTAATCACTTTAACTCGGAACCGGATGCATCTAGCGGCGGCCTTGCGCTCCAGGCCAAGATTGGCATCAAGGCTGGAATCTCGAGCAGCTGGTCCGTGTTCGCGGAATACCGGCACATCTACATCGGTGCTACCGACTACACGTTTGGTGATACCGACTACCCGGGTCAGCATCTGCCCACAACGAAATGGAATGTTGATCTTGGCGAGCAGAACTACGATTTCGTTGTCTGCGGCGTGAGCTATCACTTTTGACGATTCGGAAGGCCTTGTCGGCCGTTTCCTGACAGAGGGTTACTGACTCAAGGTCGCGATGCGGCGGGTGGGGCGCTCTTGGGTGCCAGCAGCTCGTCAATCAGGGCTGGCAAGGGGATGGCGGTGATTGCATCGTCCAAAGCGAAGCGATGCACGCCGGGGTGGACAACATAGAGGTGGTCGAGGTGCAGATCCTCGCTTGCGACGTGCATCGACTTCGTTGTCCTCGGCCGGTCGGCATACGTGAACTCGAACCCGAGCCTGCGCCCGCGGCGAGTGAGCAGCAGATCGAGTTCGGCGCCGCTGTGGGTGCCCCAGAAATAGGCGTCACGCTCGCCGCACACGCTCAGTATCTGCTCGAGGCAGAAGCCCTCCCACGAGGCACCCACCTTGGGGTGCCCCTGCAGCGCCGCTGCGTCGGCCACGCCGAGAAGAGCGTGCAGAATGCCGTTGTCGCGGATATAGATCTTGGGCGAACGCACCTGTCGCTTCTTCAGGTTCTCGAACCAGGGCGGCAGCTGACGTACCACGTAGGTGCCGCAGAGAATGTCGAGGTAGCGCCGTGCCGTGGGCTCGGAGCTGCCCAGCGCGCGCGCCAGCTCGGCCTGGTTGAGCACCTGGCCGTGGAAATGCGCGAGCATCATCCAGAATCGCCCGAGAGTGGCCGCAGGCACTCGCAGCCCCAGCTGGGGAATGTCTCGCTCGAGAAAGGTGCGGCGGAAATCCTCGATCCAGCGCCGAGCCGCATCGTCGTTTTGCGCCAGGTAGGCCCGCGGAAAGCCTCCCCGCCACCATAGCGTCGCTAGCGCCTGCTGCCCCAGCTCGGCCAGCGAAAAACCGGTCACGTCAATGAACGCCACGCGCCCGGCCAGCGTCTCGCTGCCCGATTCCACGAGCGCGGGTGAGGCACTGCCCAGGATGAGAAAGCGCGCCGGCCAACCCGGGCGGTCGGCCAGCACGCGCAGCAACGGGAAGAGATCCGGTCGACGCTGCACCTCGTCGAGAATCACCAGACCCTCGAGTGGACGAAGTGCCAGTTCGGGGTTGGCCAGCCTGGCGAGATCAGCGGGCGATTCCAGATCAAAGCTGTGGACTACCCCGCCCCAGGATGCGGCTAGCATGCGAGCCAGCGTGGTCTTGCCTGCCTGGCGTGGCCCCACCAGCGCGACGACGGGACTTTCGGCCAGCCGCTGGCGGAGGGCGTCGAGGTAGGTGGTGCGTTGGAGGTTCATTTCCCTGCAATCCTAATCTCTATATTTAGGAATACAAGGATAATGACCGTTGCGCTCAGGTTTCCGGTGGCAGCGCTCATCCGAACCGAGTCCGCGGCCGGGCGGGCGCAGCCTTGGCGGCTCAGTTCAGCCCGCCTCGGCGAGCGCCCTTCGCGTAGCCTCGGGGGTACTGCCGGTCCAGGTGTGAAAGGCGCGATAGAATGAGCTCGTTTCGTTGAATCCAAGCAGGAAGCCGATCTCCGCAGACGTGATGAGCGTGTTTCGCAGGTAGTGGTGGGCCAGCCCGCGTCGCGTCTCTTTCAGCAATTCGCCGTAGGTGGTTCCCTCCGCTCGAAGTCGTCGGTGCAAGGTGCGCTTGCTCATCGCGAGTCGCTTGCAGGTCGCGTCAAGCGAGGCCTGGCCGCTTGGCAGGCCCTCGATCAGCGCCGAT
>CAZVMA010000122.1:7065-7361 GCA_964628545.1 uncultured Pseudomonadales bacterium
GCGCAGCGCGTCTTCTCTGGAGAAGCGCAGTCTGTTGACCCTCCCAGCAACGATGGGTACCTCAAGGAAGCTCGCCACGGCTCCGGTGTGCGTAGGCGCGACCGTGCTGCAAGCCTCGAGGGGGACGACATGTTCGCGTGTGCCGAGGCGGGCGAGCATCGTGACGAACGCGAACTCGAAGGTGATGAGCGAGGCAGGGACAGCGCACGGTGGCTGCAGCCAGTGAAAGCTGAGGTCCAGCCCGTTCCCATTCAGGCTAACCTCGAGCCGCATCGGTGCGATCAGGCGCTTGTAGG
>CAZVMA010000123.1:0-7354 GCA_964628545.1 uncultured Pseudomonadales bacterium
TTTTGATCCGCGCGCCAGCGTGATCCTCTGGCGCAACATGGCGCGGGCCGCCGATGCCAGTCAGACCGGCGCGCGCGCGCCCGATTTTCTGTCCACGCACCCGTCCAGCGCTGCGCGGATCAATGAACTGGAGGCGCGTATGCCGGGCGCAATGGCGCGCTACACGGCGGCCCGCAAGGCGGGTCGCGCGCCGGACTGTTCGCGCTGACCGCCATGTCGGTGCGCGGCCCCATCTTCATTCTTTCCATCGACGGGGGCGGCTCGCGCGGCGCCATTCCGGCGCACGTGCTGTTGCGGCTCGAGCAGGACGCCGGTATTCCGATCAGGCGCACGTTCGACTTTTTCGCCGGCGTCAGTACGGGCGCTTTGATCGCGAGTTACTGCGCCGCGGAGCACGGCTCGGTCGAGGCGCTGGCACGCGACAGCTACTCGTCGTCGACCATGAGCCACGTCTTCGACAAGTCGCTCTGGGATCGGCTGCTCGGGCGGGTGCAGAACCAGCCGAAATACGACGGCAGCAACAAGCGACGCTACCTGGACGGCTTGTCACGCGGCCTGCGCATCAACGACATCACCGACAAGCACCTGCTGGTGCTCGCCTACGATTTCATCAACCGCGAGCTGGTCACCTTCAAGAACAATCGCGGGCATGATGCCGCCTACAATCCTTTGCTGGCCGAGGTCTGCGATGCGGCGACGGCGGCCCCAACCCTGTTTCCGCCGGTAGCAAGCTCGGGCGCGCCACGGCGCTGGCTGGTGGACGGGGCGCTGGCCACCAACGACCCCAGCCTCTGCGCCATCGGTGAAGCGCTGTCGCTCGGGCATGTGCTTTCGGACATCTGGATGCTGTCGCTCGGCACGGGCCGACCGATCCGCGATCTGTCGCAGCCTGAGCAGGACGAGATCGGCCGTGAATCCATGGGCTGGGGTGTTCTCGGCTGGGTCACGAACGGGCTGATCGAGCACATGATGGGCGCCAGTTCGACCGTCAGCGCGCACCAGTGCGAGCAGCTGCTGGGCGAACGCTATGTGCGTGTTACCGGCGAGCTGCCGCGCAAACACATGCAGCTCGACAACACGACGAACGCGCGCGTGACTGATTTCGAGACGCACGCCGCGCGCTGGTACGCTGAGCACGAGGGACGAGTGCGGGAACTGGTCGAGCGGGTCACGATGGCGCGGCGGGCGTGGGCGGCTCTGTCGGCGCAGGTGGACTCGGGGATCTACTGAACCTGCCAGTCCTTCAGGGCGCGCGCTGCTTCAGCACTTCCGCCATGCGCGTTTGCCAGCCTGCACCGCTTGCGCGCCAACGCGCAACGATGTCCGGCGGCAGGCGCAGGCTGATGGCAATCTTCGGGTTTGCCACGGGCGGTCGACCGATGCGTTTACCGTCGCGCTTTATCACGGCTCGCATCAACATGTCATCGCTCAGTTCCGGCAGATCCTCATCGGGCTCTGTCGAGGTAGGGCGTGTATCGCCTGATTTCTCTGGCATTGCATTTCCTCATCGAGATGATTCGTCGCGTCGACCCTCGAGCCGTGTAGGCGACCATGACCATGCGCCCATCGAGATGTCCAACGCACAAGATCCGACGCTCTCCGTAGTTTCGCTGGGTGTACTCGGTCTCGAGAGTGATGTCCGCGAACACCTCAATCGCGCGCTCGTTTCGCGCTTCGCCTGCGCGCACAATCGTCGGGTCTTCAACAGCACCGGAAGCGACACCATGCGTGACGAAACCCTGGCGATTCATGCGGGCTATCAGACCGAGCCCACCACAAAATCCGTTGCCGTACCGATCTACCAGACGGTCGCCTACGAGTTCGACAATGCCCAGCATGGCGCCGACCTGTTCAACCTGGCTGTTCCGGGCAACATCTATTCCCGCATCATGAACCCCACCAACGATGTGCTGGAGCGGCGGGTCGCCGCACTCGAGCGCGGCATTGGTGGGCTTGCAGTGTCAGCCGGCAGCGCCGCGATCAACTATGCGGTGCTGAACCTGGCAGAGGCGGGCGACAACATCGTGTCGGTGCCGCAGCTCTACGGCGGCACCTATACCCTGTTTGCCCACATGTTGCCGAGGCAGGGCATCGAGGTACGTTTCGCGGAGAACGACTCACCGGCGGCGCTCGAGCGGCTGATCGACGCGCGCACCAAGGCGGTGTATTTCGAGACCATCGGCAACCCGGCCGGCAACATCGTGGACATCGCGGCGGTCACCGCCATGGCGCACAGTCACGGCGTTGCGACCATCGCCGACAACACAGTGGCGACCCCAGCCCTGCTGAAGCCGATCGAGCACGGCGCCGATATCGTGGTGCATTCGCTAACCAAGTACATGGGCGGCCACGGCACCACGCTCGGCGGCATCATTGTCGACTCAGGCCGGTTCCCCTGGGCTGAGCAGGCGAATCGCTACCGGGCTATCAACACGCCCGAGCCGTCCTACCACGGCGTGGTCTACACCGAAGCCATGGGGCCGGCGGCCTACATCGCCCGGGCGCGCACGGTACCGCTTCGCAATACGGGCGCCGCCTTGTCACCGATGAACGCCTTTCTGCTGCTGCAGGGGATTGAAACGCTGTCGCTGCGCATGGAGCGCCACTGCGATAACGCGATTGCGGTCGCAAATTTTCTGGCCGCCCACCCCAAGGTCGAGTGGGTGCGCTATGCCGGCCTGCCGAATGACCCCTACTACGATCTGGCGCTGCGCTATATGGGCGGCCGGGCTTCGGGCATTCTCACGTTCGGGGTCCGCGGCGGCTACGACGCGGGCGTCCGCTTCTATGATGCGCTTGGTCTGTTCAAGCGGCTGGTGAACATTGGCGACGCCAAGTCTCTGGCGTGTCATCCGGCCTCGACGACGCACCGGCAGTTGACCGAGTCCGAGCAGCGCCAGGTGGGCGTGAGTCCCGAAAGCATTCGCCTGTCGATCGGCATCGAAGCATTGGACGATATTCTCGAGGATCTTGAGCAGGCGCTTGCGCGCGCCTGACTCGAAGCGCTGACCACAGCGCCCGGTTACTCCCAGAGCGGCACAAAGCCGCGCACGCAATCCGCGGTGCCGGCAGGATCCTCGAGCAACGTCAGATGGCCGACCTCGAGCGAGGTCAAGTGGCCGTCCTGATAGCAGCCGATCAACCGCTCGTACATTTGTCGCGGGAACTGACCGCGTGCGGCGTGCACCAGCAGCACCGGAACGGTCACCGACGGCGCCAGCGCGAAGGTGTCGACGTCAGCGGTGCGCTCGAACACGGTCGCTTCCGTTTCCGGGGCGCATTTCAGCGTAATGCCGTCCCCGGTGGCGCGAAAACAAGCGTTCAAATAGAGATTGAAGGCGGCCTCCGACCAGTCCGCGAACATGGGTTTATCGCGCCAGGCGTCGCGGGCGGCGTCGCGGGATGGCCAGTCTCGTCGTCGGCGCCGGGCCTGCGCGCCCATGCGGCTGTTGCCGGTTTCCTCGGGCATGCCGAGTTCGCGTCGGATGTTCGCAGGCGGCATGACCGGTGGATCGAACATGATCACCCGGCCGAACAGACCGGGAGACTGTGCGGCAACCGCATTCGCGACCACACCGCCCATCGATGCGCCAACCGCGGCCGCGATGGGTTGCCCCACCGCGTCCCGCACGGCAGCCGCCGCGGCGGCAAGGTCTTGGATCAGAAAGCGCCAGTGCAGGTGCGCCTCGGGCGGCGGTGCATCCGAGTCGCCGTGTCCGCGGGCATCGAGCGCGACCACCCGGTAGTCGGTCGTCAGCTGCTCGGCAACCAGGCCCCACGTGGCGGCACACAGGCCGTTCGCGTGACAGAGCAGCAGCAACGGGCCGGCGCCGCCGAAGTCGAGTCCGGCCAGCGTGATGTGCCCGAGCGGCGCCTCGGCCGGGACGGTGAACGCAAGAGGCCGAGGCCGGGTCATGCAGGTGCGGCGACCTTGGCGCCTGGCGTCTGCAGCGAGTAAATGTTGTATTGCTGGGTGTCGATGTCTTCCAGCACCACCTCGCCGGTCAGTACGCGCTGCTTCCAGGCCTGGTGCTCGCCCTCGCGCGCCTTGAATTCCGGCATGACTTCGCGGGCGAACAGGTCGAGGCTGGCGCAGATGTCCTCGTGGCGGTTCTTGCCGGCCTGATTCAGCAGAATCACCTGGTCTACGTGCACGGCCTCGAATTCCCGCAGGCGGCGCCGAATCGTATCCGGCGAGCCGACCAGGCCCGATGAGGGTGCTGTGGCGCCTTTACCGCTGGCCTTCCAGTCCTGGTAGCGCTCCCACAGATTGACGGTGCCCGGCTCGAAGGGACCTTCCTTGTTGTACAGCACCAGCGCGAACTGGAAGAACGACCAGCCGTCCATCTTGGCCTCGGCTTCCTCATCCGTCTCGCAGCACATGAACGGCGCCACGACGGCGAGATTGGGGTTCGGCTGATAGTCACACAGCAGGTCGCGTCGGTGCAGGAACTCGTTGTAGTAGGCGTGGCACCACGCCCGCGCCGAGTCCGGGCTGACGAAGGAAAAGCCGAGCGCGCCCATGCCGCGGCGTCCGGCCATGCGGATGGTTTCCATCTGTGAACACGCCACCCACAGCGGCGGGTGCGGTTTCTGCCGCGGCTTGGGAATGACGTTGCGCAGCGGAAAATCGAAGTACTCGCCGTGGTACTCGTGCCCCTCCTTCCAGAACATGGGCAGGATCGCGCGCACGGCGTCCTCCCACACCGCGCGCTTGTCGCGGAAGCGGCGGTCGAAGGGATGCAGCTCGGTGACGCTCGATCCTTCCCCGATACCAAACTCGACCCGGCCGTGGGAGAGCAGATCAAGCGTCGAGACACGCTCGGCGACCCGCGCGGGATGGTTGGTGGGCAGCTGGATAATGCCGTGCCCAAGCCTGATGTTTTTCGTGCGCTGGCTGGCCGCGCCCAGGAACACTTCCGGCGCTGAGGAGTGCGAGTACTCCTCCAGAAAATGATGTTCGACCTCCCATGCGTAGTCGTAGCCCAGTCGATCGGCGAGCTCGATCTGGTCGAGCGCGTTGTTGAACAGCACGTACTCGCTGTCGGCCTCCCAGGGCTTCGGCAGCTGCAGCTCGTAGAAGATTCCGAATTTCATGGCACCCCTCCCGTGGTGTGCAAACAGGCTACCAGCAGTCACTGGCGGCCGGCCAGACGCCTGCCGCACCTGTGCCTGCGCTGCCGCTCGCGCGCGACCTGAGGATTGAGCAACGACGGAGACCCGCTTAGCATTCGGTTTTTCCATTCGAGGTTGGAGGGGTTGGCAATGAAGCGTGTGTTGATCGCGGGCCTGCTGGTCGTCGGAGCGTCGTTCGGGTTACCGGTGCAGGCCGCGGGGTTGGACCTGGCGGCGTGCACCATTCCGAAGCTGCCCAGCGTTCCTGATGGCAGCAAGGCGACGGAAGACGAAATGATCGCCGCCTCCGGGGCCATCAAGACGTATCTGGCGGACAACGACAAGGCGCTGAAGTGCATGGAAGCGGCCAAGGCTGCGTTGGGCGAAGAGCCGCTCACCGAGGAACAGAACGCGCAGTACACGACCCTCTACAACGGCATGGTCGACGCCGCGCACAGCGTGGGCGACGGCTGGAACCAGGCGGTCAAGGCCTACAAGGCGCAGTCTCAGTAAGGTAGACGCAAACCGTTGCCTGCGGGCGAAGGTACGACCCCGTCGCGCCTTCGCTCAGCCGCCGCGCCGCCACCCGGTCACCCGGCGCAACAGACCGGCGGAGGTCATCGGGCGTACGCCCCGAACCTCCGTAAGCCGCGGCAGGAACACCAGCGCCACGGCGACCCGCGCCAGGGCCGACAGCACGAACACGCCGTATAGCGGTGATAGCAGCGTCAACGCCACACCTGCCAGATCGAACTCGGCGGGCAAACGGGTGCCCAGCCAGCCGCCCAGCACCGCGCCTACGAAGACTGCGCTGGCGGCGATGACGTTGTGCACCGCCATCAAATTGGTGCGCCGCTCGCGCGGTGTTACGTCAAACAGGAAGTTCGACGCCCCCAGCGTAAAGCCGGCCCAGAGCACGCCGGATACGGCCTGTACCGCCAGCAGATAGACATAGTTTGGCGACACCAGCCACGCGATCGGCATCAGGGGAATCAGGCTGCCGGTGGTCACCAGGATCAGCCGGTTGCCGTACAGGTCCGAGATCCGGCCCCAGCGCTTCAGCGTCAGAAACTGCACGCACACCGACATCGCGGTGTTGAACATGAAGGCGACGTAGCTCCACTCCAGATCGCGCAGCATGTAGAGCGCGAAAAACGGCGACGCGATCGCCACCGCAAACTGCATGCTGGCGAAGAACAAGGTGAAGGGCAGCATGCCGGTGTTTCGCAGGCCTTGCCGCAGTTCATCCCACCAGGAGGGCCGAGCAACAGAGCGCTGCACGGGCGGATCGTACATCTGGTGCAGCTGCCAGGCCGAGGTCAGCCGCATGGCGATTGCCAGGAAGAAGATGGCCACAAATCCGCCGTAGGCGTGCCCCAGCGCATCGAACCCCTCCAGCAACAAGCCCGCGGCGATCAGCGCGGTGAAGTGCGCGAGGCTCGACAGGCGCGTGCGTCGGGCGAAAAACCGGCCGCGATGCGATTCCGGCACCAGATCGCCCATCAGGCTGCCCCACTGCGGCGATCCGAGGTTGGGGCCGGCAAAGTAGATCACCGCGCAGGTGATCAGCACCGGCATCGCGAGAGCCGGCAGCGCCAGAGGCAGCAGCGCCAGCGGTACCAGAACTGCGGCCTGCAACAGGGCCCCGAACACAATCACGGCTCGACGGCGGCGCAGCATTCGACCCAACCCATCCGAGCTCAGCTGCGCCAGCGCACCCAGCAGCGGCGGCAGCGAGGCGAGCAGGGCGATCTGCCCTGCGCCCGCCTTCAGCAGCACGGCGAAAGCGGTGAAATAGCTCTCGGCGCTGCCGATCATCGCGGAATAGAACACGCCGTCGCGCAGTGAATGGTGCAGCGAGCGGGCAACCCGGGATTCGCGGCCGTCGTTGCTCGGAGCGGGCTCAGCCGATTCGGTAGTCGGCAATCTGCACCTCGGCGCCGATGTCGGCGTAGTCGCCCGCCGCGCGCCGCGCCCGGAACTCGCCCCAGGGGATCGGTCGATAGCGTGCGGGCGCGGTGGTGCACAAGCTCGGCAGCGGCGCGTAGTGCGCCTCGTGCGCTGGGTTGTAGAAGAACGGTGCGCTATAGCGCGGCTGGCGATCGTTGGCGAGCACCCGGTGCACTGCGGCGCGATAGCGATCGTTCGACCACACCTGAACCACGTCGCCGATGTTGACGGTTAGCGTACCCGGCGGCGCCTCCACGAGGTACCACCGGCTCGCCCGCCCAAGCTGCAG
>CAZVMA010000124.1:0-7341 GCA_964628545.1 uncultured Pseudomonadales bacterium
GCCAAGCTCACCGGCAAACGGAGCTCGAATGGCCTTGCGGGCAATGTGGGCGCGCTGTGCCTCGACCCGAGCGGTAAGGCTGTCGAGTTCGCTTCGCGCGTGATCGAGCTGTGCCTGCGACAGTGCGGAACGCTGCTCGAGACCCGTGGCCCGCTCGTAGTCGAGGCGGGCGAGGGTGCGCTGCGCTTCCAACGCGCGCAGCTCTGCCTGTTCAGCGTCGGAATCCTGCTGAATCAGCAGGTCGCCCGCCTTCACTGACTGCCCGGACTCGAAGTTGATGACGGCCACCACCCCCGATACCTCGGCGCTCACGTCCACGCCCTGGATGGCGTTGAGCGTGCCGACGGATGCAACCGAGATCTGCCAGGACTCTTCGGCAACCGTTGTTGAGGAGATGGTTGCCGCCGCGGGTTTCATCGCAGCGCGCGCAGCTGCCGTTACCGAAGCTTGATAAGCCTTCCAGCCGAAAACGCCGCCAAATAGCAAACCCAAGGCCAGGAGCATGGCCAGCATGCGTTTGATCATGTGTACATCGTGGTTGAAGCCGACCGGCGATAGTACGTGCGCCGGTCGATGGCGACAAACCGGGGCGTCGCGCAGGCCTGGTTCAATGCCAGCTCAGGATCAGGCTAGTCGAGTAGATGGTGTCGAGCGATTCCACGCCGTCGGGCGGCCTGCTGTGGTAATCGTTGATCAGACCCAGCTTCAACTTCCAGAAAGCGGTCGCGAGCGGTATTTCCAGCGCCGACTCATGCAGCAGTCGGTAGTTGCCAAAGGCCTCGAAGGCGGGTGTGTAGGTCAGCGTATTCGTCATCTTGGCATTCCCGAACATGTGTCGGTGCAGGAAGGCCAGGTCGAGACCGGTCGAGCTGAAACGGGTGCTGTCGGCGTAGTTCTCATGGAGATAACCGACGCCGGCCCGGAATTCGAGGTCCTGTCTCGACGTCTTGATGAGCTTGCGGCTGAAGCCGAAGCCGCTGGTCGAACGAAGGTCGAGGGCCCTGATCTCGTCCACTTCAAGCGCGGTGCGCGCGTACCAGCCGTTATCGGGCGTGATGAACGTCGAATAATCGATGCCGGCAGAATGACGGTCGATGGTTTCGACGCCGTTGTCCTCAGCCCGCTCGGCGGCGCCTGAGAGCACCAGTTTGTCCTCTGCGCTGGCCAGGGTCGCCTTGATGCCGAAGTTGGCCCCGAACTTGTCGCGGACACCGGAGCGACCGGCAACCGCCACGGCGGTTTCGTAAGCCCAGCGACGCTCGGCCCGCTCGGCGAGTGCTCTGGCGGCGATCATTGCGGGGCTATCCGCTCCCTCGCGCCAGAGCGCGGATACTTCGCCCGCGGTGGTGTGCTGCGTGCCGTTTGGGGTCTGTACCGCAATCCCGCTCGCCGTAGCGACCAGGACCCCCAACAATTCGGATCCGTCTACCAAAGCCAAGTGAACGGCAGCATCGGTCGTCAACGTCCGCACCTGTGCTTGTTGGATGGCAATCGTGCCAGCAAAAGCCGTCTCAACCTTCAGTGAGCCTTCCATGACGGATACAAGGTTGCCGTTGACCACGGAACCATCACGAAGCTCGATGCGATCGGCTGACGCGCTGTTGGCCAGCAGGGTGGTCAGGACCGTGGTTAGGATCAGGGCCGCGATCGTGCGTAAGTTGAGGGTGTTCATGGGTGAGCGCGGGGAGCCGTCTTTCGGGTTGTCATGGTCGGCATGCACTGCCCCCGGCGACCTTTGTGGGACCCAATGGCCGTCCGGTCAGGGGTACCCAGTTCAACGCTCCGCGCAGTGAGCCGCAACCTTAGCGATCAAAACCGGTGCGCGCCACCGCTCAGAGGCCATGCGCGAGGACGGATGCCAACACTATGCGCACACACGGCCGGTGAACTAGCATCACGCAGGGCTCCTTAAGGGGCGGGGAATGTCGTCGATCACCTATGCCGTCGATGCGGTGCCGCCGCTCCGGATCACCTGGCTCAACGCCCTGCAGCACATCTCGCTCAGCGCGGTGACGCTGATCTTTCCGCGCATCGTTGCCGAGGCCGCAGGTGCCGGTCCGGAAACCATCGCCCGCTATGTTAGCCTCGCCATGGTCGCTATGGGCATCGCCACCCTGATCCAGGCGTACGGCCGGCGCGGCATCGGCTCGGGCTACCTTCTGCTGGGGCATTGCACCATCCTTTACGTGCCGTTCGCGGTCGCGGCCGCGCAATCGGGCGGGTTGGGCGCGGTCGCGGGATTAACGATCGCGGCCGGCCTTACCGAAATGGCGCTGTCGCGCTGCGTCCGGCCGCTGCGCGCCTGGATCTCGCCGGAGATCATCGGCGTGGTTATCGCCCTGCTGGGCATCATGCTCGGCGTGCTGGGGCTGAAGCTGATGATCGGTGCCGGGCCGGGAGGAGCGGCGGGGCCCTTGGAGATGGCAGCGGCCGCCGTGGCGCTCACCACCACCATCGCCGCCGCCATCTGGGGAACACCGAGACTGCGCTCGCTTGCCGTACTGGTCGGCGTCGTCGCCGGCTGCGTGGCCTGGGTCGCCCTGGAGATCGCGGTCGGCGACATCGGCGCGGCCACGCGGGACGTCGCGTTCGTCCTGCCGGTCTGGCCGCTCGCCATGCCGTCGTTCCCCGCCGAGTTCCTGCCGGGATTCCTGATCGGCGCGATGGCGTGCTTCATCCGCGCGATCGCCGACCTGAGCGCCTGCCAGCAGCTCGCCGACCCCAACTGGAAGGCGCCGGATTTCAGAAACATCCGGGCCGGCACGCTGGCCGACGGCATGGGCACGGTGGTGGCGGGGGTCGCCGGCGTGCTGGGGAGCAACACCTATTCAGGCAGTGTCGGTCTGGGCGCCGCAAACGGCGTGATTGCCCGCCGGGTGGGCATCGCCGCCGGCATCGGCTGGATCGTCCTCGGCCTCACGCCGGGCGCCGCCAGCCTGCTCTATGCCATTCCCGCCGGCATCCTCGGCGCGGCCTGCTTCTACTCGGCCACCTTCACCATCAAGATGGGTATCGGCATGCTGGCGCAGCGGCTGGTCGATGCGCGCCGGACCCTGGTCATCGGCTCGGCCATCGTCATCAGCGTACTGACGCCGGACCTGCGCGGGCACCTCGATCTGCCGCCGCTGGGCATGCAGGTGCTGAACTCGCCGCTCGCGGTCGCGATGATCGCGGCACTGGCGCTCAACGCCTTGCTGCGGCTGGGCATCCCGAGGGACGCGAGTTTGCGCTGGCGGCTGGAGAATGCCGGCTCGCTGAAAGACTTCGCCGAGACGCAGGGCCGGGCCTGGGCCGCCCGTGTCGACCTGATCCGGCGCGCGGGCAATTTCCTCGAGGTGTGCGCCGCCCTCGCGCCTTGCGCGGTGATGCGCGGCAGCGACGCCGCTTTAGAGCTGCGCTACGACGAGACCGGCTTGCAGATCGAGTTGTCATGGCAGGGCGAGCCGCTCAACCTCGATGGCCCGGTCAATGCCGACGCCGACGACGGTACTCTCCAAGTCACGCTGATGCGGCACTGGGCCGACGAAATCAGCCTGTCCAGCGTCGATGGACGGCAGACGCTGACGGCTTATGTGGACGACCGCTGACGCTCGCGGCTAAGCGATCGATCTAAGTGGCTTTAGGGGGTCTTCGATGCGCGTCATGGGATCACGCTGGACCCTGATCTGGCGGAAGAGGCAGGAGTCGAACCCGCCAGGCACGTTGACGCACCTCAACGGCTTTGAAGGCCGCGCGCCCCACCGGGGACGTTGCTCTTCCACTGCGAATCCTCGCAGGTTTGGCGCGCGCTGTCAGTCACCCACAACACTACGCCTCAGTTGACCGACACGCTGCTTCCTAGACCTGCGATTCCCGTTGATTCTGCCTACACTCGCAGCTCGGGTCTCACGGGAGGGCAGAAGATGGATCAAGTCACAGGAAGGGTCGCATTTGTCACGGGCGCCGCCAGCGGTATCGGGCTTGGTATGACGCGCGCATTTCTGGGGGCTGGCATGCGCGTGATGCTGGCCGATATCGAGCAGGGAGCGCTGGATCGAGCCCTGCTGACGCTGAAAGATGAACTGCCCACCAACCGTCACGATGACCTGGCCAGCATCGTTGTGGACGTCGCCGAGCGGCACGCCATGAAGGATGCAGCGCAGGCGACGCTGGATGCGTTTGGCAAGGTTCACGTGGTCTGCAACAACGCTGGCGTGACTACCGGCGGTCCCATCGAGGAATGCTCCGAAGGCGACTGGGACTGGGTCATCGGGGTGAATCTGCTCGGCGTTATCCATGGTTGTCAGGCGTTCATTCCGCATTTGAAGCGCCAGGGGGAGGGCGGACACATCGTCAACACCGCATCCATGGCGGGTGTGCTGGGCGCGATGCCGGGCTGGTCGCCTTACAACAGCACCAAGTTTGCGGTGGTCGGATTGACCGAGGTCATTCGACAGGAGGGCCGAGTCGCCGGCTATGGCGCGTCGGTGCTCTGTCCCGGCGGTGTCGCAACCAATATTTTCGATGCTTCCCGAACTCGGGGTAGTCACTATGGCGCTCAGCGGGCCGAGGTGGCGCCAGACGTGACGGCCGATGACGTCAGACGCGGGCTTGATCCTGACGTGGTCGGGCGGCTGGTTCTGGAAGCTATTCAGGCGGATCGCCTGTTCATCTTTACTGATCCGCGGTTAGCGGGCCGAGTCGAGCGGCGCCATCAGAAGCTGATGGCGGATTTCGAGTGGGCAGCGCGGTCGCAGGCGCTGGTGGAAGCCCGGGCGCCGGGTGCGCGCATCCCTGGCGACGGCGCCTGATTCAGGGAGGTCTGAGTCTGACGATCAGACCTGGCTGCACGCGGCGGAGCCCGCGCCGTCTTTCAATGTTGGCCTAGCGCGCGGTATACCCGCCATCCACGGGCAGGATCACGCCGTTAATGAACGAGGCTTCGTCACTGGCCAGAAAAGCGGCGGCGTTAGCGATCTCCTCCGGTATGCCGAGGCGCCCCATCGGATGCAGGCTGACGAGAAAATCGTTGGCCTCGGGCACGTCGCGGAATTGGGCCGTCATCGGTGTCTTGATGAACCCTGGCGCCAACGCGTTTACACGCACGCCGCGCCCACCGTACATAACGGCGAACTGACGCGTCATCATCACCACCGCGCCCTTGCTGGCCGAGTAGGCGCCGACGCCGTAGTCGATCGGCACCAGGGGTTCGCCGGGAAAGGGCGTCATGCCCACCAGCCCCAGAATCGAAGCCGTGTTGATGATGCTGCCGCCGCCGCGCTCGGCCATCATTTCGGCGCCGAAATAAAGGCCGTTGTAGACGCCCTCGAGATTGATCTTGATCGTCGCATCCCAGCCCGGACCCGAGCCGACGCCAGCGTTGTTGAACAGAACGTCGAGTTTGCCGAACGCCTCCGCCTTGCCGCCCAGCTGCCCAATGTGGTTGGCGACGTCCTCTGCCGCAGCGAGGTCGATGTCAGCGCACATGACGGCCGCACCGCCCTGATGGAAGCGCATCGCGCTGGCGCGACCGATACCCGACCCGGCGCCGGTAATCAGCGCGCCTTTGCCCTTCAGACTCATATCGAACCTCCCCAAGCTCGAAACCCAAGTATCTGCGCTTTCTGCGGCGCCACCAACACGAGGTCAGCTCGCCCGTAGCGCCCGCAAGGCCGGATCAGCCCGGCAGCAGTTGAGCCGGATCCCCAACCACGATGCGCATGTCGCCCTGGCGTCTGGTGAAGCGGCGGTCGTCGAAATACTCCAGCACGTCGATCGCGACATTTCGCCCAATGTTTGCGGCGTCACGGAATGCCGCTGCCGTGAACGGCCCGCTTTGACCGAGCACGACCGCAACGCCCGCCAGCGACCGAACCAGTTCCGGCGGGTAAAGCCGTTTATCGTTGATCTGCACGACCATGCCTTTTGCGGCCAGCGGCCGAACGGCTTTCTGCAAGACGGGCAGCGGCATTTTGAGCTGCTTGGCAATATCGCCAAGACTCGGGGGCTGCGCTACGTCGAGCAGCGGTTTCAGGCGGGCCAGCAGATTGGCCTCCTGCGGTGAGAGCTGCACCGCGTGCCGGGCCGGCAGATATCGGCCGGCGCGCTGCACCAAATGGCGCGCGGAAACGAGTTCGCGCAACAGATCATTACGGAACGCGCTTGGTACCGGCGCCTCGAACGCGTTTTCCTGTAGACCCTGCAGGGCGCCATCATCCATATGCCGCCGCTCGCACTCCGCGCGGAGGGCTGATAACCAGATGCGCCAATCATCGTCGCGGATCAGATTTGCACCGCGACGCGTGACGCCGGGTCGGTGCAGCAGCGCCGCGAAAGCATCCGTCGACAGACCCCAAATGCGCTCGAAGGCGCTGATATCGACCGCGCCGCGAGCAAGCAGGGCATCCAGCGCGTCCTGGGGACTTGGGGCCTGCAGTGCGGCGAGCTCTGCGCCCCGCTCCGGCGAGTTGCGGCGTCTGGGACGTACCCGATTGTCGATCACGCGGCCGCCGCCGATGGTGCGGTCGAGCCCTTGGTCGCGAACGATCAATCGGTCGCCGTGGCGGGCGAGAAACGGGGCGTCACAGTCCAATTCCGCCATGCCGTTCGGCAACAGGGCGAGCCGGCCGGTGGCGTGTCGGGTGGCGTGATAGACGTGAACTGGCAACCAGGGGCGCCGGAGCGCGGGCATGTCCCCCGTGGGTTCGAACTCGAGGACCAGATGCCGGTAGCCGGGGTCCGCGGCTGCGGTCAGCCAATCGCCGCGCGCCAGTTCGTTGACCTCGACTCCCGCCAGATTGATGGCGGCTCGATCGCCCGCGCCGGCGCGCAAGGCGGGCGCGTTCTGTACGTGCAGTCCGCGCACCCGCATGCGGCGGCCGGTCGGAAAGTGGCAGACCTCATCGTCAACCGAGACGGCGCCCGCATGGACCGTGCCGGTGACGACGACGCCCGCGCCGCGCAGCGTAAACGCGCGATCCACGGCCAGCCGGAACGCCCGATCGTCGAGTGCCGGATCCGGTGTCGCCGCTGCATGTTCGAGGGTCTCGCGCAGATCATCAAGCCCGAGGCCGGTCGTTGCGGCGGTCTCGATGATCGGACAACCAGCCAGAAATGAGCCGTCGAGCAGGGCTTCGATGTCCAGGCGCACTCGCGCGCGTTGGTCTGCGTCGGCCCGATCACACTTGGTCAGCGCCACAGCGCCTCGCCGTAAACCGATCAGCGATAGGATCTGCAGATGCTCCCGACTCTGGGGCATGGGGCCGTCGTCAGCCGCGATGACCAGCAGCGCGAACTGGCGCGCCGCCACGCCTGCCACCATGTTGTGGATGAAACGCTGGTGGCCCGGCACATCCACGAAGC
>CAZVMA010000125.1:0-7265 GCA_964628545.1 uncultured Pseudomonadales bacterium
CAGGTCGGGCCCGATTCCCGCCGGCTCGCCGGCGGTGATCACCAGCGGGCGCGGGGAGCGCGGCTCCGGGCTCACGGATGAATCGTAAGCACTAGATGCGGGTCTCCACGAACGCTTCGTCGCGAAGCTCTTTTTGCCACTTCTCGAGCTCTTCCTCGAAACGGCGCTCCTGGATGACGCGCGCGGCCATGTCGCGGCGCGCTTCGTCGCTCAGATCCTGTTCACGCCGACCGAGTACCTGCAGCACATGCCAACCGTATTGCGACCGGAACGGCTCGGACAGGGCACCGTCTGCCGTCGCCGACATGGCCGAGCCAACCTCAGGCACGAACTCTTTGCCGCAGCTCCAGCCCCTGTCACCGCCGGCCAGCGCGCTCCCCGGGCCCTCGCAAACCTCGCGCGCCGGCCCCTCGAAGTCACCGCCGGCCTCGATCTTCTGGTGCAGATCGCGGGCCAACGCCTCAGTTTCCGCCTCGGTGCGAATGGCCGAGGCCTGCACGAGGATGTGGCGCACGTGCGTCTGCTGTTCTGTCTGCTGCGAGGCGCCGCGGGTTTCCAGCAGCTTGATGATGTGGATGCCGCCGGGCGTTTCGATCGGGTTTGCGATCTCGCCCGACTTCAGCTTCAGCACCTGATCGGTAAAGATGCTCGGCAGTTCAGCGGCTCGACGCCAGCGGGCGCCCGACGACCGGGCGATGGCCGTCTGGGCGAAGTCCGCGCCTTCGCGCAGTTGTTTCACGATCTCGTCGGCGGCCTCGCGCGCGGCCCGCCGGGCAGCCTGATCGTCTTCCTGGGCGATGGACAGCAGGATATGCCCTACCCGATATTCGTCCGACAGCATCTGTTTGTAGTACGGCGAGTTGATCAGGTCGTTGACCTCTTTCTCGCTGATCGCCACCCGACGGGAAATCAGGCTGCGCTGCAGACGCGAGATCAGCATCTCCTTGCGCACCTGCTCGCGAAACTCGGTGCAATTCAGACCTGCCGGCGCCAGCGTCTGCCGGAATTGATCCATCGACATCTTGTTCTGTTCGGCGATCGATGCCACTGCGGCGGTCAGCTGCTCGTCATCCAGCTGCACGCCACGCCGTTCGGCATCCTGCAGCTGCAGGCTTTCCAGCACCAGGCGCTCCATGATCTGGCTGATCAGGACGTCGCGCGGCGGCATCTGCATCTTCTGTTCCGTGATCTGCTCCTCGACGGTTTTCAGTCGAGACAACAGCTCGGAAGCCAGGATCACATCGTCGTTCACCAAGGCCACGATGGCGTCGAGCTCCTGGTAGTCGCCGCGCACCGGGGCGCCCAGCGCCAGCGCAACGACCAGCAGCGCACCCGACAAGACCCGTCTCGATGGCGCCGTCCTGGAAGCTCTTGTCCTAAAAACCATTATCGTCCTCCGTCCTGTAGCCACGGACCCCGCGCGCAAGCATCGATTCGATTCCGTTGCCCACACCGCCCATTCCCTTGAACACGATCTGCAGGAACACACCCTGATCGGGACGCACCACTTCCACGTCCTCGCCGGTGACGATATTCGGACCCGCCGGAATGTTCAGGTAACGGCGCGCGATCAGCCGGATGCGAAAACAGCAGTCATCGTACTCCACACCGCCGAAGGCCTCGATCACGCGACCCTGCTCGATGTCATAGTTCCAGCGCCCGATAAATCCGAACCTGCGGGTGATCGGCCACAGCACGGACACATCGGGCTGCGCGATGTCATCGCGCAGACGATAGCGATAGCCCACGTTCAGCAACCGGCGCTCCGCCGGCGCATACTGCAGCGCCACGGCCGCTTCGTCGATCTCGCCGAGGCTGGGGTCCCAGACTACCGTGCTGTTCACCCGCCATTTTTCGGTAATGCTGCCCGACAGCTCGCCGGCCAACGCCGAACTTCGCTGTTCGTTCGCCTTGTCGCTCTCGCCGGTCAACGTCACCCGTCGATCTTCGAAGTACAGGATCTGCCCGATGCTGGCGCGCAGGTACTCGCGTCCGTTGCGCGCACCGATCAGGCGGCTGGTCAGACCGATCGACAGCTGGTTGGCGTCGCCGATACGGTCGAGTCCGGAGAAGCGGTTGTCTCGAAACAGCTGGTTGTATCCGAACGTCAGCTGCGAGGCATCGAACTGCGGCAGGCTATCCTGGTTCTCGTAGCCTTGGTACAGGTAGAACACCTTCGGTTCCAGCGTATGGCTCAACGTTTGCCCGAACGCCTCCACCGTGCGATCGAAATACAGCCCGCCCTCGACGCTGGCTAGACCCAGGCTGCGGTCTGGCGAGGCATCAATTGCCGGGTCATCGATCTGCTGCAGGTCGTATCCCGTGTAGCGGAAGCCGCCAGTGAAGGCCAGATATCCCCATGGCTGATACAGGGGTAGCCGCACTCGCGGCTCGATGTGAATACGGTCGCCGATGGCGCGATCGATACCGGTGAGGCCGGCATTGGCGCGATCGAATCGGGCGATCTGGGTCGTCAGGGACCACTCGAGCGGACCCGGCAGCCGGCCGTCGTAGCGGGCATCCAGCTGCGGCAGGCGCTGATACGGGTCGACGGTGCCGTCGTCCAGCCGATCAAAACGCTGCGCCCAAAGCCGCATATCAAGGCCGCCCACGCGATAGCCGACCTCGGCGCGACGCTCGAGCTCAAAGCGGCTGGAGACCCCGATATCGCCTCCGAGATCACGGAAGTAATCGCGGTCGCTGACCGCTCGATAGTCGATCAACGTGGTGAACCCGGCGATCTCGCCCTCGTGGTCAATGCCGTACAGCCAGCGATCCGCGGGCTCGAATTCACCGGACACCTCGCCCTGACTGCGCAGACGGTTGAAGTCGTCTCGGGACAGCGTGCCGTCGAAGATATTGTCGTTCTGCAAGAGCGCGGCTGTGAGGGTCGTGCTCTGCCAGGAGGACAGATGGCGGAACTCTCCCTCAAGCCCAAACCCGCGGTCTGAGATAACCCGTGGCGCCAGCGTCGCATCATAGTGCGGGGCCAGGTTCAGGTAGTACGGCACCCGGATATCCATGCCGTCCTGCTCCGAAAAGCCAATATCCGGAAACAGCACGCCCGATTGCCGTTCGGCGCGCACCGGGAACCGCAGGTAGGGGGTGTACAGCACCGGCACCCGACCCACCTTGACTGTGGCGTTGCGTGCCGTGGCAAAAATGTCGTCTGGATTCAGCTCCAGGGTGCCCACGTCGATGTGCCAGTTGCGGTTGCCCGGCTCGCAGCGGGTCAGCCGACCACTGCTGATGACCAGACGGCCGTCCTCCGAACGGGTGATGGCCGCCGCCTCGCCCCGCAGTTCCAAAGCGGGCAGCAGGAACTGGACCCCTTCCAGACTCGCCTCGCGGGACGAGAGATTGATGCGGGCGGTATCGCCCTCCAGGACGAGGCCGGGCTCGACGATCTCGACCTGGCCCACCATGCGCCCCTCGCCCGATTCGCGGTCGATTTCGCCCTGGCGGCCGGTGATGCGGCGATTCCCCTGACTGAGGGTGACCTGGCCACCCACCGACAGGTCGCCCGAGAGCGAATAGGCGAGATTGCCGACATCCCCCTCGATCGGAAAATCGCCGGGATCGCTGTCTTCGGGATACGGAAAGGAGGGCAGCACATAAGTGCCGCTGCAGTACGCGGGTCGCTCCAAAACGGCATCGCCCGCGATGTCGGCCTCGCGCCAGTAGCGCCCGGCGAGTTCGCCGCCGCTGTCGTCCGCATAACGCCCGAGCTGCGCCGCGGCTTGGTCGGGTTCGCTGGGGACACCCGCAGCCACCTCGGCCGACCGAGCCGCCGAGGGCATTAAGACACCCAGCGCCAGCAGCACCGCCAGCTGCCCACGGCGGGCCGCGGGCGCACCGACAAGACGACGCGACCGACGGTGGGACGCACCGATTTGAATCAACCGAGGTAGCATGGCCAGCATGATAAGAGATTTCAGCGCGGGCCAGCCAAAAAACCTCGACCCCGATACGGCCCGGGCCCGGGCCTGGGCAGAAGATGCCTTGCGGATGCTGGGTGTCAGCGGACCGATCACGTGGCAGGCCCTTCCGGCGGAGGCCAGCCACCGGCGCTTCCATCGCGCGGGCTTCGCGGCTGGGACTGCCAGGTTGCCCGACGGCACGCGGCCGACCGGCGCCATTCTGATGACTTCACCGCCCGCGCTCGAGCAGAACGCCGCCTTCGAGCGCATCGCCCGACTGTTCCGCTCCGCCGGGCTCGGCGTGCCGGATCTGCTTGCGGTTAACCGCGACGCCGGCTGGTACCTGCAAGAGGATATGGGCGAGCGGCACTTTGCCGACGTCTACGGGACCGCGCGCGAAGCGCCAGCGCTGGCGGCGTCAATCGAGAGCCTGCTGCGACTGCAACGCGTCTCTGATCCGGCTATCGCGCCCTATACCCAGACGCGATTGACCGACGAACTGGGTATCTGTACCGAGTGGTTCGTCGCCGGGCTTCTGGGTGAGCAGCCCTCACGTGCAGTGATCGACGAGGTCTTTCCGCTGCTGGTCAACAACGCGACCAGCCAGCCGCAATGCTGCATTCATCGCGACTGGCACTGCAGAAACCTCCTGCTAACGGACGCGGGCGGGGTGGGCATCGTCGACTTTCAGGACGCTCTGATCGGCCCCGCGTGCTACGACCTCGCCTCGCTGCTGCGCGATTGTTATCACGCCTTTCCGGAAACGACGATCGCCCACTGGCGCACGGTCTGGCACGCGCGTGCCGGTTTCGAGATCGCTCCTGATCGACTGCCAATGGTGTTCGACCTGACCGCCGTGCAGCGACAGCTGAAGGCGATCGGGATTTTCGCCCGGCTGAAGCTGCGGGACGGCAAAGGCACCCACCTGCGCTGGATTCTGCCGGTTCTGGAGCGACTGGTCGCGATCAGCAGCCTCTATCCGGTACTCGCGCCACTGGCCGCGGAGCTAACGCGGCTGCGACCAATTGCCGCGCGTCGGCTGGCATCAGGCTAAGTCCGTGTCTGCACCAGGACGCACAGTGGTAAACCCATGCGCGCCATGATCCTTGCCGCCGGGCGCGGCGAACGGCTTCGCCCGCTGACCGACACCCTGCCGAAGCCGCTGGCGCCGATCGCCGGGCGGCCCCTGCTGGTGCATCAGCTGGAGTGGCTTGCGCGCGCGGGCGTGCGCGACATCGTGATCAATCTGCATCACCTCGGCGCCCAGATTGAGGCTGCCATCGGCACCGGGACGGCCCATGGCGTGCATGTACGCTACAGCCGCGAAGCCACCCGACTGGAAACTGGCGGGGGCATCGTGCAGGCCCTGCCGATGCTCGGGCCCGATCCGTTCCTGCTGCTGAACGGCGACATCTTCACCGACTTCCCGTTCGAGCAGCTGTCGGGGGCGCTGGCCGCGACCGATGACGCACATCTGGTGCTGACTCCCCGCCCGTCCCATCGCGCCACCGGCGATTTCGAGGCGCGCGCCGGCCGCGTGATCGCGCGCGGTCAAACCCATGTCTACTGCGGCATCGCAGTGCTGCACCCGCGGCTGTTCGCGGGTTGCGCCGCAGTGCCTTTTTCGCTGCGTGATCTGCTGTTCGCTGCTCTCGACCGGCGAGCGCTGGGCGCGACCGTCTGGAACGGCTACTGGATGGATGTCGGCACACCAGAGCAGCTTGCCGCAGTGGATGAACAAGCGCGCGCGTGGCGCGGCATTGCCCCACCCGCGTAGAATGACCCATGGGCCGATCGGCCTGATGATCAGCGGATACTCGATGAAACACTGGATTGCCCCGTCGATTCTTGCGGCCGATTTCTCTCGTCTCGGCGATGAGGTGCGGCACGTCATGGACGCCGGCGCCGACCTGATCCACTTCGACGTGATGGACAACCACTATGTCCCGAACCTGACGATCGGCCCGCTGGTGCTGGAATCACTGCGCAAGGCCGGCATCGACTGCATCATGGACGTGCACCTGATGGTGAAGCCCGTCGATCGACTGATCGGCGACTTTCTCGCCGCCGGCGCAGACATCATCAGCGTGCACCCCGAGTCGACCGAACACCTGCATCGAACGCTCTCGATGATCCGCGAGGGCGGCGCCAGCCCGGGCATCGTCTTCAACCCGGCCACACCGCTAACCGTGCTCGACGAGGTCATCGAGCTCGTGGATCTGGTGCTGATCATGTCCGTGAATCCCGGTTTTGGTGGCCAGTCGTTCATCGACTCAAGCCTCGCCAAGGTCGCTGCGGCGCGCGACCGCATTGACGCCAGTGGACGGCCGATCCGGCTCGAGATCGACGGCGGCATCAAGACCTCGAACATCCGCCGCGCGGCCGATGCCGGCGCCGACACATTCGTCGCTGGGTCAGCGATCTTTGGCAGCGGCGACTACCCCGGCACCATAGCGGCCATGCGCGCCGCACTTGGCACCGTCACACGGGGGTGAACGTGGGCCGCGCCATTTTCGCTGGCTATCTGTTTGATCTCGACGGCACGCTGGTCGACACCGCGCCGGATATCAACACAGCCTTGAACCTGGCGCTCGGCGATGCTGGCCTGCCCTCCGTCCCGGAGCATCTGACCCGACACTGGGTAGGACACGGCGCGCGCGTTCTGGTCGAGCAGGCGCTTCTGCACTTCCGCGTTGCCGACATAACGGAAGCCCGTGAGGTTAACGTCGAGGGGCTGCGCGATGCCTTTATCGCGCGGTACGAACACGACATCGCGCGCCTGAGCGCACCCTACCCGCACGTCATCGATACGCTGAGCGAGCTTGCGCGGAACGGCGCGCGCCTGGCGGTGGTCACCAACAAGATGACGCGGCTCACGATACCGCTGCTGAACGCGCTGAACCTGACCCGACACTTCGACTGCATCGTCTGTGGCGACACCACGCAACGACCCAAACCTGCGCCGGACCCAGCCCTGCATGCGGCTGCAGCCCTGGGCCTCGCGATGGAAGAGGTACTTTTCGTTGGCGATTCGGATACCGACGTGAACTGCGCGCGCGCAGCGGGCTGCGCAGTCGCCTGCGTCGCCGACGGCTACAACCACGGTGTGGATCCGCATGCACTCGGCGCTGACCAGGTGATCACCTCGTTTCGTGATTTGCTGGCGGGGCTTCAGACCCGGCCTCCGGCACGACCACGCACAACATCATGACCAACACAACATCAAATCCCGGCGCAGAATCCACGGCCAGTTTCTCAACCGGCATTACGAACAGCCCGCCACCCGACTGGCAGACGACACGCCCGGCCATCGACGCCGAGCGCTTCCAGGCGCTGGCTGCCGAG
>CAZVMA010000126.1:0-7203 GCA_964628545.1 uncultured Pseudomonadales bacterium
CAAATGTGGACCGCGTTGAACGATCGTCATTCGCACCCCCGGCCGCTGGCGCCACCGGTGCGTCGGCCTGCACCCGCGCCGCAGGTGATGTGGCCGTTGGGTGTGGTGCCACAGGGAGCCTGAAGCCGCCCTGCGCGGGTTTCGACAAGCGCGCCGACATTGGCACCCTGCCGCCGTTCGAGGATCATGCGCTCCTTGGGTTTCACCAGCGCAAGGAGCGCAGCATGTCGATCAAGCGTCTGCACGTAGGACCGCGTCTCTCCCAGGTAGCCGTTCACGGCGGTGTGGTATACACCGCAGGCATCGTTGCCGATGACCCGTCGGCCGACACGGTGGGTCAGACCCGGCAGATCCTCGACCGCATCGACCAGTACCTCGCGGAAGCCGGCTCGGACAAGACGCGCATCCTAAACACCACCATCTGGCTGGCGGACATGGCTGACTTCGCGGCAATGAATACGGTCTGGGACGCATGGGTGCCGGCCGGCGCCACACCGCCCCGCGCCTGTGTGGAAAGCCGTCTCGCCACGCCCGCGTATCGGGTCGAGATCCGGGTCATCGCCGCGGTCGCGTGATGCACCACAGCAGCAGGCCGGCGGCAATTCCGGCGCCGATCCGCGCGGCGGCGCTCGGGGTGCTGGTGTGCCTGCTGCCCGCCTGCGGTGCCGAAGCGCCTGGCGGAGCAAACGACGCGGATGCAGCGGCAACGGCGCCGGGCCGCGAGGTGAATTTCTACAACTGGTCGAACTACATCGACGAACGGGTGCTGACCGCCTTCACCGCCGAGACCGGCATCCGCGTCAACTACGACTATCTGACGTCAAACGACGAGCTGGAAAGCAAACTCGTCACCGGCAATTCCGGCTACGATCTGGTCGTACCGACAGGGCACTTCTTCGCCGCCCAGCAGGCTGCCGGCTACTACCAGCCGCTCGACCGATCTCGCCTTCCCAACTACGGCAATCTCGATTCCGAGCTCATGGCTCTGCTCGCCCGGCAGGATGACCCTGGAAACGCTTACGCCATACCCTACGCGTGGGGGACCAACGGTCTCGCCATCAACGATCAGGCGGTAGCCGAACGGTTACCGAACGCGCCTACCGATTCGTGGGATCTGATCTTCGATCCGGCGAACGCGGAACGCCTGGCCGACTGCGGCATCGCCATCGTCGACGCAGGCGACGAGCTGGCCGAAATTGCCCTGAATTACCTCGGCTACTCGCCGCAGTCTACCGACGTCGGCGAGCTGCGTGAGGCGATGGCCATGATCGCCCGCATTCGCCCGTTCGTGCGCTATTTCGACTCCGGTCAGTACATTGATGACCTTGCGAACGGCGAGATCTGTGTCGCCCTTGGCTGGTCCGGGGACATCTACCAGGCGATCGCCGATGCGCGCGAGGGTGTCGCCGTGCGCTACGTCATTCCCCGCGAGGGCACCATCCTCTGGTTCGACCTGCTGGCCATGCCAAAGGACGCGCCGAATGTTGACGAGGCATACGCGCTGATGGACTTCCTGCTGCGTCCGGAAACCGCGGCGTCCTTGACCAATTTCACCTTCTACCCCAGCGGCAACGTGGCGGCCGATCCGCTGGTTGATCCGGCGATTCGCGCGAATGCCGCGGTCTATCCCGGCCCTGAGGTGCGCGAGCGCCTGTTCCTGCATGGGCACCAGGCGCCGTCGTACGTTCGCATCCGCAACCGCCTGTGGACCGCGGTCAAGGCCGGGCGCCCGTTCCCCCCGCCGTGACCGCACGTCCGACGATCCTGCTGCCCTGCGACGTTAAGCCGATCGGACCCGGCCGCTATCACTGCGTCGGCGAGAAATACATCGATGCGGTGGCCCATGGCGCCAATGCCTGGCCGCTGCTGGTCCCCGCCTTTGGCGACGGCCTGGATCTGCAATCGCTGTCCGGACACGTCGACCTGGACCAGCTGCTGGCGGGCGTCGACGGCGTCTTCCTGCCGGGCAGCGCCAGCAACGTTCACCCCGCGCGCTACGGCGTGCACGATCCGGCGCCGCACGAACCGGATCCGCAGCGTGATGAGCTGACCTTCCTGCTGATCGAGCGGGTGCTGGCGCTTGGCATTCCTCTGTTTGCGGTCTGCCGAGGCATGCAGGAACTGAACGTCGCGCTGGGCGGCACGCTGCATCCGCGCGTGCATGAGGTGCCCGGCTTCCAGGATCATCGCGAGGATGCCTCCGCGCCCCGTGAAGCCCAGTACGCGCTGGCGCACGCGGTCGCGCTTGACGCGGGCGGACGACTGCACCAGATCATCGGTCGAAGCGCGTTTTGGGTGAACTCCCTGCACGGGCAGGGTGTGCGCGATCTGGCGCCGGGACTGCGTGCCGAGGCGCACGCGCCCGACGGAGTGATCGAAGCGGTATCTGTGGTTGCGGCGCACCCGTTCGCCATCGGCGTGCAGTGGCATCCGGAGTGGCGCTGGCGCGACAACGCCGAGTCCACCGCCTTGTTTCAGGCGTTTGGCCGGGCGGCGGCAGAGCACCGGCTGGGGCGCGGCTGAACCGGCCGCGCCCGGCGGTATACCGTCAGCGGCCGATCGTGCCGCCGTCCGTCCGGGTGATCACGACTGTTGCCGAGCGGGGTCGACGCCCCGATCCGAACGGCCAGCTGCTGATCGAAGATGGGTTGGCGACGGTCGGTGCGCCGAACTGGTTGTTCCAGAACGTCGTCGACTCGCCCGGGTGCTGCACGTTCACAAACATGGTTCGCCGATCCGGCGTCATGATCACGCCGGTGATCTCGCAGCCGCGGGGTCCGGTCAGAAAGCGCCGCACCTCGCCTGTTTCGGGGTCCGCAGCCAGCATCTGGTTGTTGCCGATGCGGTCGTAGCCGCGGTCGGCGCGGTTCTGCGACGAGTTCGAGATGTCGGTCTGGATCCAGACGATACCGGCGTCGTCGATCCAGATGCCGTCCGGCGAGCCGAAAATTGGCTGATCGGCCGGCACGTTTACCGAGTCGTACTGCGGGTCGCCGGCCACCAGGAATAGGTCCCAGGTAAACGCCGTGTAGCTGGTTTTCGACTCGGTGAAGCGAACGATGTGGCCGTAGGGGTTCGGGTCGCGGCCGCTGTTCACCGTCGCGCTGTTGCCGGTGCCATTGGTCAGCGTGACGTAAACGTCGCCGGTCTTTGGGTGCACGGCAACCCATTCAGGTCGATGCAGTTTCGTCGCGCCGAGCGCGTCGGCTGCAAGACGGGTGCGGATCAGTACGTCAGCCTGATCGACCCAGCCGTTCGCGATGGTCAGCGGTCCGCTGCCGTGCACCAGCGGCAACCAGGTGCCCGTGCCGTCGGCGTCGAAACGCGCGACGTACAGCGTCCCGCGATCGAGCGGCGACAGGTTGCGCGCCCGCAGACGGCGCCACGGCTCGCTGCTGACGTACTTGTAGAGGTAGTCCCCGTTCTCGTCGTCCCCGCTGTACACCACCACGCGGCCGTTCACCTCGGTGCAGGTCGCGCCCTCGTGCTTGAAGCGACCGAGAGCCGTGCGCTTGACCGGCGTGGACTCAGGCTTGGTCGGGTCGATTTCGACCACCCAGCCGAACCGGTTGGGCTCGTTTCGGTTCTGGGCCAGATCAAAGCGCGGCTCCGCAACATGCCAGCTGTAGCCGAAGCCCGTGCGTGTCAAGCCGTAGCGCGCCTCGGCGGCGGTCGCCGCCCAGGTTGCGTCAGCGGTGCCGAAGTAGCCGTTCCAGTTCTCCTCGCAGGCCAGGTAGGTGCCCCAGGGCGTGACGCCGTGCGCGCAGTTGTTCAGCGTACCGAGCGGCTGCGGCGTGATGGTCGACTGCAGCAGCGGGTGGCTGGCCGTCACCGGGCCGGAAAAGGCCATCGGCGTGTTGCCGGTGATGCGGCGGTTGCGCGGGTCGGCAACCACCTCCCAGG
This sequence comes from uncultured Pseudomonadales bacterium, assembly GCA_964628545.1. Classification (GTDB taxonomy): domain Bacteria; phylum Pseudomonadota; class Gammaproteobacteria; order Pseudomonadales; family Azotimanducaceae; genus UBA7803. The sequence continues at coordinate 3,904 of CAZVMA010000126.1, forward strand.
TCCCGGAGCGATTTCTATGCACCGTGATCACGCTGACGCCGTGGCCGGCCAGCGCCTTCGCGACCTTCTCGCGCCCCGCGGCATCGTTGGTGATCGCGCTGCCTTGAGCCGCGGTGTAGATCTGACTCGCGTCAGTGTATTCGTGGTTCAGCACCAGCAGACCGCGGGTGTTGCCGAACGGCTTCAACGGAAAGTAGTGCAGGCCGTCGTGGTTGAAGCCCACCTGCTTTTCCTGGTCGGCGGCTGTGTTCGACGCGTCTTCGGCGAAGGCCGGCGCGCCGCTCACCAGCGGCGTACCCCACGGCGCCAGCACCTGGGTGCGATAGCCGCTTGGCACGACAAACGTATCTGCGCTGCTGGGCGGCACGGCCTCGAAGCGCAGCTTGCGCACGCGCGCGGGGCTCGAGCCGTTGGCGGCCGCGGGGGCGCTCGCAAGCAGCGTCGCCGGCAACAAGCCCGCGGCCGTCAGCGCGGCGGCACCGGTGAGCACGCTGCGTCGCGAAATGCGGGCCGCAATCAGGTCGTCGATGTGGGGGTTCTGGGTCGGGTTAGATCCGACGTCTTCGAGGTGGTCCATGCTGCTTACTCCCTTGGGATATTCGAGCGGGTCGCGCGTGCGGCACGCACGGCCCGGCTCTGGGGATTGCAGCGGCGAAATGTGAAACGTGGGTGACCCAGCAATGAATCCTGGATGACGGATCGGCGCGCCGCGCGCGCTGAAAACAGTGATCAGACCGGGTTGAGGGTCAGTGCGACTCGGGCCGGGCGCGGCGACCCAACAGCAGCAGCGCCAGCACGCCGAGCGCCATCACCGACACCATCATCAGCGTTGCGAGGGCGTTGATCTCAGGCGACAGGCCCAGCCGCACTTTGGAAAAGATCAGCATCGGCAGCGTCGAGGCGCTGGGGCCGGCGACAAAGCTGGCAATGACCAGATCGTCGATCGAGAGCGTGAACGCCAGCAGCCAGCCTGCGATCAGGGCAGGCGCCAGCAGCGGCACGGTGACGCGGAAAAACGCGCCGGTGGGGGTTGCCCCGAGATCGAGGGCGGCTTCCTCGAGTGACGTGTCCAGCTGCGCCAGCCGGGCCTGCACGATGACCGCCACGTAGGCGGTGCTGAAGGTGATGTGCGCGATGGTGATGGTGGTGAAGCCACGCTCGGCCGGCCAACCCAGGGTCTGCCCCAGCGTCACAAACAGCACCAGCAGCGACAGGCCGGTGACCACCTCTGGCACCACCAGCGGCGCGGCCAGCATGCCGGCGAACAGCGATCGCGAAGGAAAGCGCCGGAACCGCGCCAGCACATAGCCCGCCGCCAATCCAAGCACGGTGGCGCCGCAGGCGTTCACGGCGGCGACCTGCAAAGTCAGCGCGGCGGCGCGCAGGATTGCGGGATCGTTCAGCAGCGCGCCGTACCAGCGCGTGGATACCCCGGTCCACACCATCACGCGATCGCTCGCGTTGAACGAGTAGGCCACCAGCGCAAGGATCGGCAGATACAGGAAGGCGAATCCGAACGACGCCAGGGTGACCAGCAGCAGTGGGCGCTGGCGCAGACGGCCCCTGCTCGGCTGTTGGCTGGCCACGCGCCTTGTCGCGTTGGCGCTCATGTCCGGGTGCGCGTGACGCGTTCGCCGGGTGCGGACCCGGTGCGCGATTGCAGGTAGGCCACCGGCAGCACCAGGATGCAGAGCATGGCCGTGGCCACCGCCGCCGCCAGCGGCCAATCACGATTGTTGAAGAACTCGGTCCAGAGCACGCGACCGATCATCAGGCTGTCGGAGCCGCCCAGCAGCTCCGGGATCACAAACTCACCCACGGCCGGTACGAACACCAGGAGACAGCCCGCTACGACCCCCGGCATGGCCAGCGGCACCGTGACGCGCACGAATGCTTGCCAGGGTCGGGCCCCCAGATCCAGCGCGGCTTCCACCAGGCCCCGATCGAGCCGGGCGAGTGCGGCATAGAGCGGCAGCACCATGAACGGCAAATAGGAATAGACGATCCCAAGCTGCACCGCGAATGGCGTGTACAAAAGCGACAGCGGCCGATCGATCAGCCCCAGCGCCAGCAGCGCCGCGTTCAGCACTCCGTTGCCCTGCAGCAGGATCTTCCACGCGTAGACGCGCAGCAGAAACGAGGTCCAAAACGGCAGGATCACCAGTACCAGCAACACGAGCTGCGTTCGGCCCTGCGCGCGCGCGATCACCGCAGCAATCGGCCATGCGATCACCAGGCACCAGAGCGTGGCCTTGAACGCAGTCCAGACGGAACTGAGGTAGGCATCCAGGTAGAGCGAGTCCGACAGGATGAACCGGTAGTTGTCCAGCACGACGTGGATGCCGAATGACCCGTCAGGCCCGCGCTCGAACAGCGGTGTGTATGGCGGCTGCGCGGGAACCGCTTCAGCGAACGAGATGCGCAACACGAACAGCAGGGGTAACAGCAGAAACACCAGAAACCAGACGAAGGGCAGTGCCTGCAGCCACCGCAGACCGCGGTTCATGGTGTCAGCACCCGCTGATCCTTGGGCAACCAGACGGCGCGCGCGCGGGCTCCGGTCGTCAGTCCGGGCGGCAGCGCGCCCGCGGGGACGGCGATCTGCAGCACCAGCGCCGGATCGACGCGCAGCTGGCACAGGGTCTGGCTGCCGAGGTAGGTCAGCGTTTCGACCACGCCAGTCGCGCAGTTGTTGCCAGCGGCGGGAGATTCGTCCAGCGCGATGAGCCGCAGCCGCTCTGGCCGCAGCGCAAGCAGGCAGGGTTCGGCCGCGGTGCCTGCGTCCGGTAGCCGCGCCAGATGCAGGCGACCAAGGGTCGGGTGATGCACGGCCGGATCGTTCGCGTCCCCCGCGCACGGGATCAGATTGACGGTGCCGACAAAGCCGGCCACGTAGGCGTTCGCGGGATGCTCGTAGATCGCCTCGGGTGTCCCGATCTGCTCCAGACGGCCGGCGCGCATGACGCCAATTCGCGTCGACAGGTTCATCGCCTCTTCCTGATCATGGGTGACCATGATGAAGGTGATGCCGACCTGCTGCTGGATGCGCACCAGCTCGAGGGCGGTACGCTGGCGCAGGCGTCGATCGAGCGCGGCCAGCGGTTCGTCCAGCAGCAACAGTCGCGGGCGCTTGATCAGCGCGCGGGCCAACGCCACGCGCTGGCGCTGCCCGCCGGACAGCTGATCGGGTCGGCGCGACTCGAACTCGCCGATCTCGAACAAGGCCAGAGTTTCTCGCACCCGGACGCGTATCTCGGATCGTGGACGACCCTCCTGGCGCAGCCCGAAGGCCACGTTGTC
>CAZVMA010000127.1:0-7190 GCA_964628545.1 uncultured Pseudomonadales bacterium
TGACTGAGGGTACCCGGGACGGGGGCCGAGGGCGTGCCAGCACCGCAATCGGTGCCTGCCCGGCCTCGCGTCACAACCCCGACCGCCCGCCACCTACCCCAGACAACCCGATCAGCCGACACCCGAGCGCATTCGGTCCATGCCCGGCCTCGCGTCACAACCCCGAGCGCCCGCCACCTCCCCAGACAATCCGATCAGATGAACCAGCGGGCTTAAGAGCCCGTCCGCGTCATCTGCCAGGTCAGATCCAGCTCGCGCGCTGCCTTCACGTCATCCAGCCGTCGTACCGGCAGGCTGTAGGGCGCGCCCTTCACCAGTTCCGGGTCGGTGCGAGCTTCCTCCGCGATGCGGATCAAGGCGTCCGCAAACGCGTCCAGCTCCTCCCGCGTTTCGGTTTCGGTGGGCTCGACCAGAAAACATTCCGGCACCAGCAGCGGGAAGTAGGTGGTCGGCGAGTGGATGCCGAAATCAAGCAGGCGTTTCGCGAAATCCATCGCCGTAACGCCGTGCTCGCGGGCCTCGCCCGCGAAGGTGAGGATGAACTCGTGGGTCGCGCGTCGCTCCGGGTATGCCAGCCGGAAGCCTGCGCGCTCCAGCCTCCGGGCGAGATAGTTAGCGTTCAGGGTGGCGTACTCGCCGACCCGGTTGATGCCCTCATGTCCCAGCATCAGGGCATACGCCAGCGCCCGCAGGAGGATGCCCGCATTACCGTTGAACGCCGACAACCGCCCGATGCTGGCAGGGACATCGGCTTCGGTCAGCCACCGATAACGATCGCCCTCGCGCGCCGCCATGGGGATGGGCAAATAGGGCAGCAGACGCTCGCCAACACCCACCGGACCGGCGCCGGGGCCTCCGCCACCGTGAGGGGTGGCAAATGTCTTGTGCAGGTTCATGTGCAGCACGTCGAAGCCCATGTCGCCGGGGCGGATCTTGCCCAGGATGGCGTTGAGATTGGCGCCGTCGTAGTACAGCAGGCCGCCAGCATCGTGCACGACCGCGGCGATGGTCTCGATCTGCCGCTCGAACACACCGCAGGTGGATGGATTGGTCATCATCAGCCCGGCCGTCTGCGGACCGACCAAGGCCTTCAGCGCCTCGACGTCAACGTCGCCCGCGCGATCGACCGCGACCTCGGTGACCTTGTAGCCGCACATCGCCGCGGTGGCAGGATTGGTGCCGTGGGCCGCACTGGGCACGATGATTTCGGTGCGCGCCCGGTCACCGCGAGCCTGGTGATAGGCGCGGATCATCGCGACCCCGGCGAACTCGCCCTGGGCGCCTGCCATCGGCGCGAGCGACACGCCGCGCATGCCGGTGACGTCCTTCAGGATCTCCTGCAGGTCGTACATGCAGGCAAGAAATCCTTGACTAACTGATTCCGGGGCCAGCGGGTGACGCGCCAGAAACCCGGGGAGCATGGCAGCCTTGTGCGCCCCGCGCGGGTTGTACTTCATCGTGCACGACCCGAGCGGGTAGAACTGGGTGTCGATAGAAAAGTTGCGACGCGAGAGGTTCGTGTAATGTCGAACCGCCTGCAGCTCGGACACCGCCGGCAGCTGCGGTGGCGTTGCGCGTAGGCAACCCGCGGGCAGCAGCTCCAGGGCTGCTTCCTGCGCCGGTGATAGCGCCGGGATCTGGGCGGCGGCTACGCGACCCGTTGCGGACAGGTCGAAAATGGTCCGAGGGGTTGCCGGCACGGGTATCGTCTGGCTCATGACAGGCAGGCCTCCAGGGCGGCGCCGTAGCGCTCGATGTCGTCGGAGTTGCGCTTTTCGGTCGCGCAAACCAGCAGCGCGTGGGACATGTCCGGGTAATAGGGACCGAGCGCCAGGCCACCCAGAATGCCGTGACCGAGCAGACGTTCCAGAACGGTCGCGGCCGGCACGGGCAGCTCGAGCACGCACTCGTGAAAATAGGCGCCAGCGAATCGCACTCGCACGCCGGAAATGCGGCAGAGCCGAGCCACCAGCTGATGTGTGTTGGCCACCGAGGCGCGCGCCACCGCCGCCAGTCCAGCTGCCCCGAGCAGGCTCATGTGGATGGTACCCGCGGTGACCAGCAACCCCTGATTGGTGCAGATGTTCGAGGTGGCCTTGCCGCGCCGGATATGCTGCTCGCGAGCCTGCAGCGTCAGCGTGTAGCCGGGACGGCCTTCCAGGTCGACCGTACGCCCGATGATGCGACCGGGCATCTGCCGAACCAGCGCCTCCCGACAGCAAATGAAGCCGAACGACGGCCCGCCCGAGGACATGGGTATACCGAACGGCTGCCCGTCACCGCAGGCGATATCGGCGCCGCGCGTACCCCATTCGCCTGGGGGCTTCAGAACCGCGAGGGTGAGCGGGTTGACCACCGCAACAACCAGCAGACCACGACTGTGTGCCCAATCGGTCAGGGTGTCGACATCCTCGATGCCGCCGAAGAAATTCGGTTGCTGCACCACCAGCGCTACGGCATCGGTGGTGTCAGGCAAAGCCGCCACATCGACCCGACCATCGCCGCCAACGGCGACGTCCAGCAGTTCAACGCCCTGATTGCCGACGATGCTGCGCGCCGCCGAGCGGTAGTGCGGGTGCGCGGACGCCGCGACCAGAATACGACGGCTCTGGGCTTTGCGTACCGACCGCAGCGCCATGAGAACGGCCTCGGCCAGGCCGGACGCACCGTCATATACCGAGGCGTTGGAGACCTCGAGGCCGGTCAGGCTGGTCATCATCGACTGATATTCGTAGATCAGCTGCAGAGTGCCCTGGCTCGCCTCCGCCTGATAGGGCGTGTAGGCCGTCATGAACTCACCGCGGCCTGCGAGATCCCACACGGCGGACGGAATATGATGATCGTAGCTGCCAGCGCCGAGGAAGCAGATGCCGGCGGCATCGCGTGCGGAACGCTCGGACATCAACCGCAGCATTGCCATTTCGCTGATGCCCGAGGGTGTGTGCTCCAGCGGTCGGCTGCGCAGGTGGGCCGGAATCTCGTCGAACAGCGCCTCGAGATCCGGTACGCCAATTTCCGCGAGCATGGCTTCGGTGTCGTCCGCGGTGTGCGGAATAAACGGCATGACGCGCCTCCGGGAAGTTCAACAGCAACGTCGCCGAGCGGGCCGCAACCACGGCCGCCCGACTGCTGCATTCGACACGCAGGTCCGTGACCTGCGCGTCACGAACACATCAATGGGCTTCGCTGGCGCACGCGGCGGCGTAGCCTTCCGCGTCCAGCAATGCGCCAAACAGCGCTTCGGGCGCCACACCGGCTGCCGGTTCGAGACGGTAGAACCAGCCGTCGCCATAGGGCGCTTGGTTGACTCGCTCCGGCGCGTCGACCAGACCGTCATTGACCGCGATCACCGTGCCGGCGATTGGCGCGTAGATGTCAGACGCCGCCTTGACCGATTCGACCACAGCCGATTCTTCGGCTGCGGACAGCACACGACCCACTTCGGGGAGCTCCACAAAGACCACGTCGCCGAGCGCATCCTGAGCGTGATCGGTGATACCGACGGTCACCGTGCCGTCGGCTTCGAGCCGCGCCCACTCGTGGGTTGCGGCATAACGCAGACCAGACGGGACCTCACTCATCGTCTCTGCCACTCCTGCAGGTTGTCGATCCAGGATGTTCTCGGGCCGCGATTTTCTGGGCCGCGACGCCGACGCTAAACGAACACCCGGGCGCCGTTGCGGACGAACGGCGGTTTTACCAGACGCGCGGGGTGCCACTTGCCGCGAATCTCAACTTCGCACCCGCCACGCGCTGCACGCGGTACGCGCGCCAGCCCAATACTGTACCCCAAGGTCGGCGAAAAAATCCCGCTCGTGATCACGCCAAAGCCCGCCTCCGTGCGCACCGTCTGCCCATGCCGAACGACACCGCGACCCTCCAGCACGAGCCCGGTGAGTCTATGCGGCACACCCTGATCGCGGTCTCGCGCCACCGGCTCGCGGCCGATAAACGCACGCGCCTCCGGCTGCCAGGCGATGGTCCAGCCCAGGTTCGCAACCAGCGGGCCGGTGGCTTCATCCATGTCCTGCCCGTAGAGGTTCAAACCCGCCTCGAGTCGTAAGGTATCGCGGGCGCCAAGACCGATGGGCTCTACGCCAACGGCGCGCAGCGTCTCCCAGAGCCCGGTTGCGGCCGCGGCCGGCAGCATCACCTCCAGACCGTCTTCACCGGTGTAACCGGTGCGGGCAATCATCCAGTCCCCCTGCACCTCGGCCGAGAAGACCGGCAGCGAGGTCCAGTCCCTGCGGTCCGACTGCGCGCCGTGAACGCGCGCCAGCGCCTCGGCAAAACGCTTCAGGGCTTCCGGACCCTGCACGGCGATCATGGCCAGCGGCTGCTCCTCAATGCGCGCGGCGCCGGTGTTGCAGGCTGCCAGCCAGCCGCGCACCCGATCGCGAGTGCCCGCGTTGGAGACCACCCGGTAGCCTTCTGAGAGCCGATACACGATCAGATCGTCAATCACGCCGCCCTGCGGGTTCAGCGCCACGCCGTAGAGCGCCTTGCCCACACCATCCAGCCGGTCAACATCGTTCGCCACCACGCGCTGCAGCAGATCGCGCGCCGCTGCGCCGCTGATGTCGAAAATCGCCATGTGCGACACATCAAACATGCCCGCGCGCTGGCGCACGATGTGGTGCTCGTTCAGCTGGGATCCGTAGTGCAGAGGCATCTCCCAGCCCGCGAACGGCACCAGCCGCGCGCCGGCGGCGACGTGCGCCTGGTACAGCGGCGTGCGCAACAGCGGGATGACGTCCGAGTTCATGGTGGGTTCGCTGGAGTCGGTCATGACGTCTGCATCCTCGTTGTGCCGCCTGTCCGGCAGCCTGGATTTAGGTGCGGATGAGTTAGTTGCGGATTAACGCGCCGCCCCGCGCCTGCGCGGCAAGCGGGCCGATTCCCATGGCCTCGCGCATGAGCGCCTGCTTCAGCGACGGCATCGCCTCGATGCCGCGAATGCCCGTGTTGCGCAGCCACTGCGGCAGCGGACCGGCGTTAGCAAACAGTCGCTTCAGACCGGACATGAGCGCCACCAGACTGGCCGCTCGGGCATGCCGCCGCCGCGCCCAGTCGGTCCAGAGTCCTGGGGCGCCGGGATCCGCGTCTGCCGGCAGACGCAGCAGCAGGTCGAGCACGGCCTGCACATCCTCAAACCCCAGATTCGCCCCCAGGCCGGCGAGGGGATGCAGCACGTGCGCAGCGTCGCCGATCAGCGCCACGCGCGGATGAGGGTTTAGATTTGCCGCCAGCATCTGCCGAAGCGGAAAGACGAGTCGCCGATCAGCGACAAGCACCTCACCAAGCCGACCGCCGGATGCCCGAGTCAGAGCGGCGCAGAAGTCAGCTTCCGGAAGGGCGAGGTGATGCGCCGCCAATGCGGGCGGCTGCGACCAGACGACCGAGACGCAGTCCGCCAGCCGAGTCGGCAGCAGCGCCACCGGCCCTTCCGGCTGGAACACCTGCCAGGCTAGACCAGCGTGCGGCAGGCGCGTGCGGACCACCGTGGCCAGCGCATGATGCCCCGTCTCCTCGATCCTGGCTGGCTCGGCCAGCGCCGACCGAACCCGGGACTGGGCGCCGTCAGCGGCCAGCACCAGCCGGGCCTGCACGGTGCGGTGACCCGCCGTCAGCTGGACGCTTGCCGATGCGACCGAAACCGCATCCAGCGGCGCGCCCCGAACCAGCGTGATTCCGGGATGGGCCTCCAGCACCGACCACAATGCAAGCAGCGTGGGGCTGTTCTCCAGCATGTAGCCAAGGCAGGACGCGTCCGCACTGGCGGCATCGAACGCCAGCACAGCGGTGCCGCGAGCATCACAGACCCGCATGCCCGCATAGGGCGTTGCAACCAGACGCGACCAGACCCCCAGCCGCTCAAGCAGGGCCTGCGCCGCCGGGGCGAGCGCAACGGTACGTAGATCCACGCCCAGCACCGAGTCCCGCGCCGCGCCCGGCGCGGGCGCCGACTGCTCGATCAGGACTACCCGACGTCCCGGGTATGCTGCAGCCAGCGCCGCGACCGCGCCGATCAGGCCGCCGCCAACTACCGCGACGTCAAACACCGGATCAGCCGACTGCACGTGCACGACCACGCCGACCGGTTGCCGCGCGACGCAGCGCCAGCACATCGGCCACCGCTTTCGGCGCGGCGCCAGTAAGCACTTCGGGCGCGCGCCGGGTAATCACCACGTCGTCCTCGATGCGAACGCCAATGCCGCGAAAGGCCTCGGGCGCGGCCTGGTCATTCGGCTGCACGTACAGGCCCGGCTCGATCGTCAACACCATCCCGGCCTCGAACTCGCGCCAGACACCCCCCACCCGATAGTCGCCCACGTCGTGCACGTCGCTGCCGAGCCAGTGCGACGCGTTGTGGGGACAGAATCGGCGATGGGCGCCAGTCGCCACCAGTTCCGCCGGATCGCCGACCAACAGGCCAAGATCGACCAGCCCCTGCACCATCACCATGAGGGCCGTCTCGTGCGGGCGCATGAAGTGGTTGCCCAGCCGACAGGCCTCTATGGCGCGCAGGTTGGCTTCCAGCACGATTTCGTACAGCGCCTGCTGCGCGCGGGAGAACGAGCGACCGACCGGAAACGTGCGCGTGACGTCTGCGGCGTAGAGCGCGTATTCGCAGCCCGCATCGATCAGCACCAGATCGCCGTCCGCGAGCGTCGCGCTGTTGTCGACGTAGTGCATGACGCAGGCATTGGCGCCACCCGCCACAATGCTGGAATACGCCGGCGAGCGCGCGCCGTGCGACATGAACTCGTGCAGCAGCTCGGCCTCAAGGGCGAGCTCCGTCATGCCCGGCCGGCACGCACGCATCGCGCGACAATGGGCTTCGGTGGTGATTCGCGCCGCCTCGCGCATGATTCGCAGCTCGGCTGCAGACTTGAACAGTCGTTGCTCATGCAGCAGGTGCTTCAACGCCACAAACTCGCCGGGCGAGCGCGCGCCTCCTGCCTCGCGGGCGCGGATGGCGTTCACCCAGTGCAGCACGCGCTGGTCCAGATCCGGGTACTCGCCGAGCGTCATGTAAATCCGCTCGCACCCCTCAAGCAGGCCCGGGAGAATGTCGTCGAGATCCGCGATCGGAAACGCGTCGTCGACCAGCAGGGCCTGCGCTGCGCGATCGGGACCGATCCGCTCGCCATCGTAGAGCTCGGCGCGCGCATCCCGATCGCGACAGA
>CAZVMA010000128.1:0-7183 GCA_964628545.1 uncultured Pseudomonadales bacterium
TACGGCTCCGCCGGCGTCGCGGGCGCATCGGCGGCGGGGTCGCAGGCGGCAAGCAGTACGGGCAGCATGAGCGCGAAGCGGTGGCGCATGACGATGGTCTCCTGACTCTGGGGCAGCGCTATGGCGCAACGATCGCACAACCCGATCGCAGAACGGTAGCTGCGCGCGTTTCGCGCGCGCGGGCTCGATCGGCTATCATCCGGGCCCTCGAGATCCGGTTGCATGGGCGAGACAGCCTTGATCGACGTTCTGCTTTATCCGCTGGCGCTGCTGGTCACCCTGGGTGTGCTGGTCACGGTGCATGAGTACGGCCATTTCATCCTGGCGCGTCGCTCCGGCGTCCGTGTGGTTCGGTTCTCCGTGGGTTTCGGTCGCCCTCTGGTGCGCTGGCACGACCGGCTGGGCACCGAGTTCGTCATTGCCGCCATTCCGCTCGGCGGCTATGTGCGCATGCTGGACGAGCGCGAACCGGGCGAAATCGCGGTCGAGCGTGGAGCGGATGACGTATCGTTCCTCGCCCTGTCGCCGCTCTGGCGTATGGCGATTGCCGCCGGCGGCCCGCTTGCCAATCTGCTGCTGGCGGTTCTGGTCTACTGGCTGCTTGCCGTAATGGGCACCACCACCCTCGCGCCCGTGCTGGGGCCGGTCGCTGACGCGTCGCCGCTTGGCCGCGCGGCTGCGGACAGCGGCATCACCGGTGATACGCTCGCTGGTCTGGAGATCGTGGCCGTCGATGGCGCGGCAACGCGCAGCTGGCAGGAAGTAGCCATGGCCTTGGCCCCGCGTCTGGGCGACAGCGGTACCATCGCGATTGGGCTCAGCCAGCCGGGCGGGAGCGATGAGCTCACGCTGCGGGTGCCAATATCGGCCTGGCATCGGGGCGAGGACGAGCCCGACCTGATCGAGTCGCTCGGTATCGAGCCGACCCTGATGCCTATCGTTGGCGACGTCGTGCCGGATGGTGCGGCGGCGGCTGCTGGCCTGCAGCCACTGGATCGTGTGCTGGCGGTGGACGGCGACCCGGTGCGCGACTGGCGCGACTGGGTCGATCGGGTTCAGGCCGCGCCCGGTCAAACCCTTGAAGTGACGATCCGGCGCAACGGCGTCGACCAGACGCTGCCGCTCACGCCGGCAGCCCGCGCGGCAGAGCCCGCAGAAGCAGCAGCTGGCGTGAATGCGGAAAGCGTCTCGGAGGTCGGCTTCGTCGGCGTCGGCCCTTACTTTCGGGAAATCAGCTACGGCGTGCTGGCGGCCATACCGCGAGCGGGCGCGGAGACCTGGGACAAGACCCTGCTCACGGTGCACCTGCTCGGCAAGATGGTCACGGGCGACGTGTCCATGAAGAACCTGAGCGGTCCGATCACCATAGCGCGTGTGGCAGGCGATTCGGCCCGCTCCGGCCTGGTGTATTTCCTTGGTATTCTGGCTTTGCTCAGCATTTCGCTCGCGGTGCTCAACCTGTTGCCGATCCCCATACTCGACGGCGGGCACATTCTGTTCTGCGCGATTGAAGCCGTGCGCGGGAAACCGCTGCCGGAGCGCGTGCAGGCGGTTGGCATGCAGATCGGGCTGTACATCGTGGGCGGATTAATGATCATCGCGCTCTACAACGACTTTGCTCGACTGCTGTCATGAGCGTGGGCCCAACAGGTCAGAGGATTCTGATGAAGTACTTGCGCCGCTGGTTCCTGCCGTGCCTGCTCCTTTGGTCGAGCAGCGCGTTCGGTGCCGAGACATTCACGGTGTCGGATATTCGATTGCAGGGCCTGCAGCGGGTTAGTGCGGGTACGGTTTTCAACCTGTTGCCGATTCAGGTGGGCGATGCGCTGGACGAAGTCGCGATTCGCCAGCTGATCCGGGTGCTGTTTCAGTCGGGCTTCTTCAGCGACGTGCGCATGGCGCGCGATAACGACGTGCTGGTGATCACGGTGTCCGAGCGGCCCGCGAGCGAGACCATCGAGATCGACGGCAATAAAGCAATCAAGACCGAGGCGTTGATGGATGGCCTGGGCCAGCAGGGCCTGAAGGAAGGCGAAATCTTCAAGCAGGCCACGCTGGAACGCGTTGGCATCGAGCTGCAGCGGCAATACGTGGCCCAGGGGCGTTACGGCGCCAAGATCGAGACCGATGTCGAGGAACTGCCGCGCAACCGGGTCGCCATCAAGATCGAGATTGTCGAGGGCAAGAACTCGGGCATTCGGCACATCAATGTCGTAGGCGCGAAGACCTATACGCAGGAGGAACTGCTGGAAGACTTCGAGCTTCGGCATCCCACGCTGTTTTCCTTTTTCCGCAACGACGACAAGTACTCACGCGAAAAACTGAAGGGCGATCTCGAAAAGCTCGAGGCCTACTACAAGGATCGCGGTCACGTTCAGTACTCGCTCGATTCGACCCAGATCAGCATCTCCCCCAATCGGCGCGAGGTGTATATCTCGCTCAACATTACTGAGGGGGATATTTACACCATCCGCGATGTGTCCCTGCTCGGCGAGCTGAATGATGTGCGTGCGGAAGATCTTCGGCCGCTGTTTCTGGTCGCCCCGGAGCAGACCTTCTCGCAGGCGCTGGTCACGGCGACCGAAGAGCGTCTGACCCAGGCGCTCGGGAACGCCGGCTATACCTTCGCCACCGCCTCCGGCGTGCCCAAAGTGAACGACGACGGCACGGTCGACGTGCAGTTCATGGTCGACTCCGGCAAGCGCGCGTATGTTCGGCGCATCAGTTTTGCCGGCAACAGCGTGACGCAGGACCAGGTGCTGCGTCGGGAAATGCGGCAAATGGAAGGCGGGTGGGCGTCGACCGCGTTGGTCGACCTGTCCAAGGTGCGCCTGGAGCGACTCGGCTACTTCAAGGAAGTGAATGTCGAAACACCAGAGGTCGCGGGCACCGATGATCAGGTCGACGTTGAATTCAGCGTCGAAGAGCAGCCCTCGGGCAGCATCTCGGCAACGCTCGGTTATTCGCAGGGATACGGACTGATCCTCGGCGGTCAGTATCAGGAGAACAACGTTCTGGGGTCCGGCAACAGCATGGGCCTTGGGGTTAGCTGGTCGGAATTCCAGCGCTCGGCGAGCTTCAACTTCTTCAACCCCTACTACACCATCGACGGCATCAGCCGTGGCTTCAACGTGTTCTATCGAGAGTCGGACTACGAAGAAGCGAATATCGCGCGCTATACAACCGATGCCTATGGCGCTGGCGTGACGTTCGGCTTCCCCATCGGCGAAACGCAGCGGATCAACTTCGGCGGTTCGGTGGAGTTCACCAGCATCACCGAGGGCCTGTACCCGGTGCTCGAGATCGCCGAGTTCCTGGATGAGAACGGCAACGAGACGCTGAACTACAAGCTGAACCTGTCGTGGCAGAGCACCACGCTGAACCGCGGCATCTTCCCGACGCGCGGCCAACAGCACACGCTGAGCGCGGAGGCCTCGATTCCGGGCAGCGACCTCTACTTCTACAAGCTGCAGTATCAGGGCGACATGTACTTCCCTCTGGGCCGCCTCTTCAGCGGCCGCCTGCGCGCCAAGGTGGGATACGGCGACAGCTGGGGTGACTCAGAGGGTCTGCCGTTCTACGAGAATTTCTTTGCCGGCGGCTTCGGTTCGGTACGCGGTTTCGAGCGCAATACGCTCGGCCCGCGCAGCACCGAGCCGTTGTTCGATCCGGATGGTCCGGAGGGGCCTTTGCCGCCGCAGCCGATTTACGGGGGCGAGCCGGATCCGTTCGGCGGCAACCTGCTGATTGAAGCCGGCGCGGAACTGATTTTCCCGCTGCCGTTCGTTGACGACGATCGCCAGTTCCGGTCGGTGCTGTTTGTCGATGCCGGGCAGGTCTTCAATACCGCCTGCCCAGAGGTCAGCCAGATCTGCGACGACATCGACCCCGACCTCCTGGTTTATTCGGTGGGGATGAGTGTGACCTGGCTGGCTGGCCTTGGCCCCATGACGTTTGGCCTTGCGTATCCGATGAATGCGGGGCCCTACGAGGAAGAGGAACGGTTCCAGTTCGAGCTGGGTCGGACGTTCTGATGCAGGGTGTCAGTACAGTCGGTAGAATGAGTTCGGGCCGCGCATGACGCGTCATCGCGCACCATCACGCAAAAGGGGTTTCAAAGTGCTGAAGAAGTTTCTGGGTCTTGCGCTGTTGCTGGCTTCGGGTAGCGCGCTGGCGGAGCTCAAGATCGCCGTCATCGATACACAGCGCGCGTTGCTCGAGAGTGAGGAAGCCAAGCAGCTGCTGCAGGCGGCGCAGACCGATCTGCAGGGGGATCAGTCGAAATTGCAGAGCCTGGGTCAGGAACTGCAGAAGCTTGGCGAGCAGTTCCAAAAGGACGCCGAGGTGATGAGCGAAACGGATCGTCGGACGCGCCAGAAAGAAATCGAAGACAAGCAGATGGAAGTCGAGTTCCTGCGCAACAAGCTGCAGAAAGCAGTTAATGACAAGCGTCAGGAGTTGGGCCAGCAGATGGTGCCCAAGCTCGAGGCCGTGCTGAAGGAACTCACCGACCAAGAGAAGTATGACGTGATTCTGGAGCGCGGCGCGATTCTGTACGCCGACCAGAAGCACGACATCACCAAGCGCGTGACCGAGCTGCTGAACGCGAAGAAGGGCGGTTGAGCCTGCCGGTCGCCGACTTCCGGTGACCGCTTGCAGCTACACGCTCGCCGAACTCGCGCGCCTGGTGGGCGCGCGAGTCGTTGGTGATGGCAACATAGCGATTTCGGGGGTCGGCAGCCTGTCCGGCGCAGGCCCGAAACAAATCTCGCACCTGTCGAAGGCGGCCTACCGCGGACAGCTTGCGTCCACCGCTGCCGGGGCAGTGATTCTCACCGAGGCCGACGCTGTCCTCTGGTCCGGCCCGGCGCTCATCGTCTCTGACCCATACCTCGCCTACGCCCAGATCTCGGGCCTCTATGCGCGCGCGATCGACATCCTACCGGCACCGGTTGCGGGTGATCGCATCGCCGTTTCCGCCATGATCGATCCAACGGCGGAGCTCGCCGCCGGGGTTGTTATTGGCGCCAGAGCGCGGATTGGCGCGCGTGTCCGGTTGCACCCCCATGTGGTGATCGGTGCGGACTGTGTGCTGGATGAGGATGTCGAGCTGCACGCCCACGTGGTGCTGTACCCGGGCGTACGCGTGGGCGCCCGCACCCGCGTGCATGCGGGTGCGGTGATCGGCGCGGATGGCTTCGGATTCACGCCTGACGCCCGCGGTCATCTGGTTGCCATCGCGCAGCTGGGCGGCGTGGTAATCGGCGCGGACGTTCGTATCGGCGCCCAGACCACGATCGACCGAGGCGCCCTCGACGACACGGTGATCGAGGATGGGGTCAAGATCGACAACCAGGTGCAGATCGGTCACAACTGCCGGATTGGCGCCCACACCGTCATCTGTGGCTGTGTCGGGCTGGTTGGCAGCACTCGGATCGGTCGTCATTGCGTGCTGGCCGGCGGCGTGGGGGTGGGTGGTGATGGGCCCATCGAGATCTGCGATCGGGTAGTGGTCAGCGGCATGACGCACGTATCGGCCTCTATCACCGCGCCGGGCGTCTACTCCGGTGGTGTGCTGCATGCGCCGTCGCGACAATGGAAGCGCAACGCCCTGCGTCTGCGTTCGCTCGATGCGCTTGCGCGTCGGGTGGCGGAGCTCGAGCGACTGATCGGGCAGCGCGATTCCTGATGATTAGAATCCGTTTTGGAACATGGCTCTGCCGCATCGCTATCCGTTCCTGCTGGTCGACCGAGTGGTCAACCTGACGCCGGGTGAATGGATTCGCGGCTACAAGAACGTGACCATGAACGAGGAGTTTTTCCTCGGGCATTTTCCTGGGCATCCGGTCATGCCGGGTGTGCTGATCGTGGAAGCCATGGCGCAGCTGTCTGGCGTGCTTGCGTTCGAGACGCGGAACCTCAGGCCTGCGGATGGCGTCACCTACTATCTGGCCGGAGTCGACGACGCTCGCTTCAAGCGTCCCGTCGTGCCGGGCGATCAGTTGTTCATGGAAAGTCGCATCCTCGCTGATCGACGCGGGCTCATGAAGTTCGACTGCAAGGCGTTCGTCGATGACGAACTCGCGTGCAGCGCCAGCATTCTGTGCATGGAACGGAACACGGCCTCTTGATTGATCCGCGCGCCATCATCGATCCCTCGGTGCAACTTGGCGCCGACGTCGAGATTGGTCCGTGGAGCCTGATCGGCCCGGGTGTCAGTATCGGCGACGGTTGCGTGATCGCCTCGCATGTCGTGATCAAGGGCCCCACCCGGATGGGCGTGGGTAATCGGGTATACCCCTTCGCGGTGATCGGCGAGGACACCTCGGACCGCAGCTATGCGGGCGAAGCGACCGAACTGGTAATCGGCGATGGCAACGTGTTCCGCGAGGGCGTGAACATTCATCGCGGCACCATCAAAGACCAGGGACGGACAGTGAGCGGAGGCGGCGGGTTGTTCATGCCCTACGTGCACATAGCGCACGACTGCGTGATCGGTGATCACGTCATTCTGGCCAATTACGCCGCGGTGTCGGGGCATGTGCGGGTAGGCGACTACGCAAACTTCGGCGGCTACGCAGGCGTTGCGCAGTATCGTCGGGTCGGCGCCCACACGCACATTGCCGCCTCCAGCCTGGTATTAAAGGACGTGCCCGACTTTGTCACCGTGGCCGGCAATCCGGCCGGGGCCGTCGGTCTCAATGTCGAGGGGCTGCGCCGGCGCGGCTTCGGCCCGGAGCAGCTGAAAGCCCTGCAGCAGGCCTATCGAACGGTCTATCGATCCGGCCTCACCCTCAGTGAAGCGACTGCGGCGCTGGCCCAAACAGCGCGCGACTCGGCCGAGGTGGCCACCTTCGTCGCGTCTCTGCAGCACGCCCGTTGGGGTATCGTGCGTCCGCGAGGTCGCGCCCATGCCGAAGACGACTGAACGCGAACAGTCAGCCGACTGCGTCATCGCGCTGGTGGCGGGTGAGCCCTCGGGTGATCAACTCGGTCGAGGACTGATGGCGGCGCTGCGAGCGGTCCGTCCGGGCATCCGCTTTATCGGCATCGGCGGGCCCGCGATGCAGTCCGAGGGGCTTGAATCACTGGCACCCATTGAACAGCTCTCGGTCAACGGATTCGTAGATCCGATCCGCAAGCTGCCCGCGCTGCTGCGGCTCGAGCATGCGCTTGTCGAGCA
>CAZVMA010000129.1:0-2907 GCA_964628545.1 uncultured Pseudomonadales bacterium
GGCCCACACGGCGGTGCGGATCGAGCCGGCTTATCGCAACGGCCCGACGGTTTATGTTCCCGACGCGAGTCGCGCAGTCAATGTGGCCTCCCAGCTGCTCAGCGCCGAGCAGACTAATGACTACCAGGCGGCAATCCGAACCGAGTACGACCAGATCCGGGCGCGCACCGCTCTGCGCGCCGCGCGTCGTGAATATCTGCCCCTCGTCAATGCGCGCGAAAACGCGTATCCCGGCGAATGGCAGCGTTACCAGCCGCCGGCGCCGAGACAGCCTGGTATCCATGTCGTTCAGCCGGATCTCGCCGATCTCGTCCCCTATATCGACTGGACGCCCTTCTTCATGACCTGGGAGCTGGCCGGAAAATTCCCGGACATTCTCGATGACGCCGTCGTGGGCGAATCGGCCCGGAGCCTGTTTGACGATGCACAAGCCATGCTGGGCGAGCTGATCGCGGGCGGTGACCTGCGGGCGACCGGCATCGTCGGCTTGTGGCCCTGCAATCGGACCGGGGCCGAGGAACTGACGGTTTGGGCTGACGAGCATAGAACCCGCGCGCTCGCCCGTTTGCAGCATCTGCGCCAGCAGGCGGTGAAGCCGGAGGGGCAGCCCAATTACGCGCTGTCGGATTTCATCGCGCCCGTGGGCGTTGCCGACTGGATCGGCGGCTTTGCGGTCACCGCCGGGCTTGGCATCGAGGCGGCGCTGGCGCGTCATCCGGACGACGACTACGCCGCAATCATGATCAAGGCGCTAGCGGATCGGCTGGCGGAAGCGTTTGCGGAATACCTGCACGAACGGGTGCGGCGTGAGTATTGGGGCTATGCCACCGGCGAACAGCTGGATACCACACAGCTGATCCGTGAGGATTATCAGGGCATCCGTCCCGCACCAGGCTATCCCGCGTGTCCGGAACACAGCGAAAAGGTAGTACTGTTCGAACTTCTGGGCGCCACGCAATTAACCGGCATCACGCTGACGGACAGCTACGCCATGCTGCCCGCGGCGGCGGTGTCGGGCTGGTATTTTTCTCACCCCGATGCGCGCTACTTCGGCGTGGGCAAGATCGATGCTGACCAGCTGGCGGATTACGCAGCGCGGAAAGGCTGGGATGCAGAGACCGCCGAGCGCCACTTACGGCCCAACCTCGAGACAACCTGAAGCGTTGTCAGGCTGAACGGCGATCGCGGTCCGTCACCGCGATCGTCAGAAAATCAGATGCCCGGCGCCCAGCCTGATACGAAGTAGATGGCCATCAGCACCAGAGTACCGAATACGATCAGGATGCCCCGGACGTCGGCGGCACTGTCCTCGGCCTTCAGGTCGCGCGGCAAATCGTGGTTGGCGGTGGGGTTGCCAGAATCGTGCGATGCGCTGGCGTGCGATGCGGTGGAGTGGCCCATATCCCGGGTGTCCTTTTCGTAGTAGCTGTTCGTGGTGGCCGGTCGTATTGGCTGTTCGTCTGCGGCCGGTTTGTGTACTGGCCCATTTTGCGCTGCCGACTCTTGTCGGTTTGGCGGCTGAACTGATTGGCGGAAGTCTAGCGGAACCCAGAACGCCTCTCAAACGCGCCCGCGCTTTGCCCGTGCTCCCACGGATGGTAAGGTTTCGCCCTTTCCGTGACCCCCGAGGCGCCATGTACCGTTACGACCACTTCGATCGCCAGTTCGTGCAGGAGCGCGTGCAGCACTACCGGGCGCAGACCGAGCGCTACCTGGCCGGCGAACTGTCCGAGGACGAATTTCGCCATCTTCGGCTACGCAACGGGCTCTATGTTCAGCGGCTCGCGCCCATGCTGCGCGTGGCCGTGCCGTACGGCACCCTTTCCAGCACCCAGTTGCGCGCGCTGGCGCGCATCGCGCGCGAGTTCGATCGCGGCTACGGCCACCTCAGCACGCGTCAGAACATGCAGTTCAACTGGCCCGAGCTGGCGGAGGTGCCGGACATACTCGAGGTACTGGCCAGCGTCGAGATGCACGCTATTCAGACCAGCGGCAACTGTATTCGCAACGTCACGACCGACGAATTCGCGGGTGTCGCCGCCGATGAGACTTTCGATCCGCGCGCGTGCTGCGAGCTGATACGGCAATGGTCCACCTCGCACCCGGAATTCGACTGGCTGCCGCGCAAGTTCAAAATCGCGGTATCCAGCGCTGCTGAAGACCGCGCGGCCATCGATGTTCACGATATCGGCTTGCACGTCTACCGCGATACGGCCGGCGAGCGTCGCGTCGATTTTCGCGTCGGTGGCGGTCTTGGCCGCACTCCGGTCATTGCCGAAACGATCCGCACCGGTCTGCCGATGCGCGACATGCTGACGTATCTGGAAGCGATCATGCGGGTCTACAACCGCTATGGGCGCCGGGACAACAAGTACAAGGCGCGCATCAAGATTCTGGTGCGTGCCCTCACCGCTGACGTCTTCCGGGACCAGGTGGATGCTGAATGGGCGCAGATCCGGGCATCTGCCAGCGTGTTGACCGACGCCGAGATCGAGCGCGTCGAGGCGTTTTTCGCGCCGCCACCGTATCCGCAAGCCGATGCAGCTGCCCTGGCCGCCGCGCAAGCGGCGTTGGCCGATGCGCGTCTTGCCGATCCCGGCTTCAGCCGCTGGCTGAACCACAGCGTGGCCGCGCATCGACAGCCCGGCTTCGCGATCGTGGTGCTGTCGACCAAAGTCACTGGCACGCCCCCGGGAGACGTCACGGATGTGCAGATGGATGCCGTGGCAGACTGGGCCGACCGATACGGTTTCGGTGAGATTCGCATCAGCCATCAGCAGAACTTCGTCCTGCCCGATGTGCCGCTGGCCGCATTGCCCGAATTGTATCGGGCGGCACGTGCGCTGGATCTTGGCGAAGCGAATGCCGGCCTGCTGACGAACATCATCTGCTGTCCGGGTGGCGATT
>CAZVMA010000129.1:2917-6500 GCA_964628545.1 uncultured Pseudomonadales bacterium
ATCCGATCTGTTCGACGGCTTGCAGGCACTCAACTCGCAAGGTCTGGCAACACCGAACATCGGTCTGCTGACCGACATTATCTGCTGCCCGGGCGGCGACTTCTGCTCGCTCGCAAACGCCAAATCGATTCCGGTGGCCGAAGCGATCCAGCAGCGCTTCGACGACTACGACTACCTGCATGATCTCGGGCCGATCGACCTCAATATTTCTGGCTGCATGAACGCCTGCGGGCATCACCATGTGGGCAACATCGGCATATTGGGTGTCGACAAGAAGGGCGAAGAGTTCTATCAGATCTCTATCGGCGGACACGCCGGGCATGCCCATCGAGGAGCCGCGCTGGGCGAGATCGTCGGTCCGTCCGTGTCACGGGCGGAAGTGCCGGAGGTCATTGGCCGGATTCTCGAGACCTACGTCGACCGCAGGCACGAGGACGAGACGTTTGTCGATACTGTGCGTCGGTTGGGAACAGAGCCTTTCAAGGAGCGGATCTATGCCTCGGTTCGTTGATTTTGCCGACGGCATCGGCCGTTTCGCTGCTGCGCCCGGTCATCTGGCCTCTGACCCGCACGCCGAGCCATTGGCGCCTGATGCCTGGAGCCCCGAGAGCGGCGCACCCCTGTTGCTTGCGGGCGATGCAGAACCCGAGAACCGGTTTGTCTCGGCGCCCATGGTGCAGGTCCACTTCCCGGCGTTTCATGACGGTCGCGGATTGTCACTTGCCGTGTTGCTGCGCACCCGATTTGGCTACACCGGAGAGCTTCGGGCCGTAGGGGATATCCGGCCGGATCTCCTCCACTATCTCGAGCGCTGCGGATTCGATTCGTTTATCCCCGCACCGGGCGTGACCCTGCATCCGGAAGACCCCAGCCTGGCGCCGCATCGCGGCCATTACCAGGCATCCGTGGTCCAGCCTGCGCCAATCTTCCGCCGTCCGGAGCGTTCGGCGTGACCGGATGACCGGCATTGTTGAATCACTGGTCCTGATCTTTACGGCTGCCGCGCTGCTGGCAGCCCTCGCCCTCTACACCCGCCAGCCGCTGCTGGTTGCCTATATCGCGGTTGGCTGTCTGGTTGGTCCAAACGTGCTCGGCTGGGTACCCGACGCCGCTTTGCTGGGCGAGATCGCCGAGATTGGCATCATCGTCCTGCTGTTTCTGGTCGGGCTGGATCTCGAGCCCGGGAAGCTGGTGCGGCTGTTTCGCAAGGGGCTGATCACGGCGCTGGCCAGCAGTCTGTTGTTCTTCCTGATCGGTTTCGGCGTGATGCGGGCTTTTGGGTTCACGCAGCCTGAGTCAGTCATCACCGGGCTTGCGCTGTCCTTTTCCAGCACGATTGTCGGTATCAAACTGTTGCCGACCACCGTGCTGCATCACCGACATATCGGCGAAGTCGTTGTTGCGCTGCTGTTGCTGCAGGACCTGCTGGCCATTGCGGTATTGATCTACCTGAATGGCTATGCCGGCGGGACAGAAGCCGCGCTGTTTCGATTCGGTGCTCTTCTGCTGTCCCTGCCGGCATTGATTCTTGCGGCCTTTGCGGGCGTGCGGCGGCTGATCATGCCGGTGCTGCGGCGCTTCGATGGATTTCCGGAGTTCACCTTCCTGCTTGCCTTGGGCTGGTGCCTGGGTTTCGCATGGCTGGCCGAATGGGGCGGGATGAGCTTCGAGATCGGCGCGTTTATCGCGGGCGTATCGCTGGCCACCAGCCCCATAGCGCAGGTCATCGCGCTCAATCTGCAGCCCCTGCGCGACTTCTTTCTGGTGCTGTTTTTCGTGGCGGTGGGTGCCGACATCGATTTCCGGCTACTCCGCTCGGTGCTGCTGCCGACCGTTGTGCTGGCGTTTCTCATCGTCGCGCTGAAGCCGCCGATCTTTGCCTATCTGCTTCAGGCGCAGGGTGAAGATCGGGCCACGGCGTGGGAAACCGGATTTCGCCTGGGGCAGGCGTCCGAATTCTCGCTTTTGGTGGCGTTTGTCGCGACCGCCCAGGGGTTGCTGGGTGCTGCCGCCGCTCACGTCATTCTGGGCGCGACCGTGCTGACCCTGATCCTGTCGACCTACGCAGTGATCTTCCGTTATCCCTCGCCCATCGCGCCGAACCCCAAGCTTCGGCGCGACTAGGATCAGAACCAGGCGCTTGGCCCGCTTTCAGTCCGCGAGGTGCAGAACGCCGCGGCCGACCATACGCCCAGCGAGAATACGGTCGATCGCGTCCGACAGCGTTTCAAGCGTTAGTCGCTCCTCGAGCCGCGACAGGTCCGACAGATACCAGGGGCCCGCCAGCTTGTGCCAGATTTCGGCTTTTTCAGCGAGCGGGAGCTGGACTGAATCGATTCCCAGCAGGTTGACGTGCCGTAGCAGAAACGGCAGAACGGTGGCCGGTATCTGCGGCGACTCCACCAGGCCACAGGCGGCAAGACTGCAGCCGTAGCGCAGGCCTTTTAGCGCGTTGAACAGCATGACCCCGCCGACCGTGTCGACCACTCCGCCCCATGTTTCTCCGAGCAGCGGCTTCTCTGCGCCAGCGCGCACGTCTTCGCGCGACAGGATCCGGCTTGCGCCGAGCGCGCGCAAAAACTCACTCTGCTCCGGTTTGCCGGTGACGGCCACTGTCTCGTAACCGAGGTGTGCGAGTAAACGCACGGCAACGGAGCCAACGCCACCGGTCGCGCCGGTCACCAGCACTGGTCCGCGATCCGGAGACATGCCGAAGGTCTCCAGCTTGTGCACCGCAAGGGCGGCAGTGAAGCCGGCCGTACCCAGGATCATGCTCTCGTGCAGCGAGAGACCGGCTGGTCGATGAACCACCCACCCGGCCGGGACCCGAATGCGCTGACCGAAGCCGCCGCTGGTGCTCATGCCGAGATCGAAGCCAATCACGATGACCTCGTCGCCCGGCGCGAACGTCGCCGCGTCCGAGGCGACGACCACCCCCGCCGCATCGATACCGGGGGTGTGCGGAAAGGTGCGCGTGACGCCCGGGTTACCCGTCGCCGACAGCCCGTCCTTGAAGTTGACCGATGAGTAGCGGACGTCAATCAGCACATCGCCGGGCGGCAGCTCGGAGACATCGCGGTTGACAATGCTGCGCACCAATCCAGTTTCGGTGCGCGCGATGCGAAAAGCCCTGAACTGGCTCATGTTCATCCTCTCCAGTAGCGCAAACGGTCTACAGCTCGTTCAAGCAGATGTTCGAGTCGGGATTCAACCTGGGACAGCAGACGATCCAGGGGGCGCCGGCTCTCGACCCACCGCACCTCGAATAGATCAGCGTGCTCCGCGCGGTCCAGCAAGTAGGCGTCGCTGGTGCTGAGCGCGTCCACCAGCGCGAGATCCACAGCGTGCTGTCCGTGCCACGCTTCACCGGTCGCCACACGCTCGAGGTCGATCTGCGGTCGGTAGCCTTGAACGAATGACTTGAACAGGGCGTGTACTTCTTCGAGTTCCTCGACGAACTTCTGCCGAGCCTCCTCGGTATTCTCGCCGAGCACCGTCAAGGTGCGCTTGTACTTGCCCGCAGTCAGCACCTCGACGTCCACGTCGTGTCGCTTCAACAGGCGATGCACGTTCGGAATCTGGG
>CAZVMA010000129.1:6510-7157 GCA_964628545.1 uncultured Pseudomonadales bacterium
ATCGAGCCCAGCACGGCGAAGGGTGCTGCCAGAATGCGATTGGCGACGACGGCCATCAGGTAACCGCCGCTGGCAGCCACTTTGTCCACGCACACAGTGAGCGGAATGCCCTTGTCTCGGACGCGTGCAAGCTGTGACGCTGCGAGACCATAGCCGTGCACCAGACCGCCCGGACTCTCCAGGCGCAGCACGACCTCATCGTCGACGGTAGCGGTTGTCAGCACTGCGGTGATTTCCTCGCGCAGGGTTTTCACCTCGCTGGCCTGCATATCGCCGTCAAAATCCAGCACATAGACGCGTGGTCGAACCTCTTCACCCGCCGATTTGCGCAGCGAACGGGCGGCCGCCTTGTCAGCCGCTCGACGCGCCTTGTCCTCGTCCTTGCGCACCCTGCGCAGCATTGATGCGGGCACCAGTGCTTCCTGCATGCCGTAGCGAAGATCGGTGAAGTGTTCGTTCAGCTTGCGAATTTCGAGGTGCCCCTGCGGCTGCTGCTGGCGCTTCTGCGCCAGCGCCGCGATACCGGACAGCACAATCAAAACGGCGACCAGCAGCGTTGCGGTGCGCGCGAGAAATCCGAGATATTCGTACAGGTGTTCCATGGTTTGCCTGCGTCAACTCAGCGGCTACTCTACCATGGGGTGCGC
>CAZVMA010000130.1:0-5473 GCA_964628545.1 uncultured Pseudomonadales bacterium
GCAGTTGATCAATGTTCTGCGTGGCCACATGAGCCTGATCGGCCCGCGGCCCATGTCGTTGCGTGACGTCGGTCAGTTCAGTGTCGGCGTCCAGCGTCGCCGGTTCAGCGTTCGCCCCGGATTGGCTTGCCTGCGTGAGGTATCCGGACGCAGCCGACTTTCATTCGAGCGCTGGCTTGAGCTCGATCTCGAATACATTGAGCGTTGGTCGCTCTGGCTGGATATGAAAATTCTCGCTCGATTGGTGCCGGCCGTAATCAAGGGCGACGGCGCTTCTTGAAGCATCCTCGGCCGCTAATAAATATTATGTTCAATATGATTTGTGCGTAGAGAGGAGGCTCGACGCGGCACTCCTTGCGCTCCGAAGATTTGCTTACGTTCTGAAGGCATTCTGAACATAGTCGACGTCCCCCGATGGCGGCACCATAGCAATGCGTGTAGCCAGACTGATGACTCCTGATGTCCCATTTGCGGCTGTTCGGCTTTTATCTGCACACACCGGTGCTAGTGCTCGCGGTGTGCGAACTGGTGCTCACAACTGCTGCGGCTCTTTTGGCGCAACGCTGGATTGGCGCTTCGGGCAGCGCCCTCTCCAACCTCGTTCAAGCACTCGCCTTCGCGACTGTAACTCTGGCCACCATGGTCGGCATGGGGGTTTATCAGTCGCGCGTTCGCGAGGGGTATTCGGCCATGATGCTGCGCACTGCGGTCGCACAGTTTCTGATTGGACTCAGCGTCTTTCTGTTGTTTGCCTTGATCGTGTCGGTGCCCGCCGTCACTGTGGCAGTTTTTGTTTATGCATCGGCCGGAAGTTTTGTCCTGCTTGGGGTTTGGCGATTAATCTACCCTTTGGTCATGAAGGAGCACCGATTCCGACGTCGGGTTCTGGTACTTGGAACAGGTTCTCGCGCAAACAAGATTGCGTCTCGTATGCGACGTCGTTCGGATCAGCGCGGTTTTCAGCTGGTCGCCTTTTTGGCCCGAGACCCTACCTCAAATGTTGACCAGGTCTCCGCATTCGGTGCGCGAGTTCTGGTCGACGGTGATCCACTGTTGGCGGTCTGCAAGCGCGAAGGCATCGACGAGATCGTTGTCGCGATCGACGAACGCCGGCGGTCGGGCGATACCGGTAGCGGTATTCCGCTGTCGGAGCTGATGGCGTGCCGCTCTTCGGGAATCGCGGTATCGGAGGTCCAGCAGTTTATCGAGCGTGAGGCTGGACGTATCGATGTCGATCTTCTTCATCCGTCCTGGCTGGTGTTTTCGCCTGGTTTCGCCATGAGCGCTGGTCATCGAATGATCAAGCGCGTCTTTGATGTCGCTGCCGCTCTGACGCTGTTGGCGCTCTTCTGGCCGTTCATGCTGCTAACGGCGCTCGCCATTGCGTTCGAATCGGGGATTCGAGGCACGATTTTGCACCGGCAGGAGCGTGTGGGCCTCAACGGTGTGGTGTTCCGACAGATCAAGTTTCGCAGCATGATCGAGAACGCCGAGCCGGACGGTCCGGTTTGGACCAGCTGCAATGACAGCCGCATCACGCGCGTTGGCCAAGTAATTCGCAAGTCTCGGCTGGATGAGCTGCCGCAGTTGATTAATGTACTCAGAGGCGACATGAGTTTCGTTGGCCCACGTCCTGAGCGTCCAGCGTTCGTTCGTCAGTTTGATGATGCCATACCGTTTTATTCCGAGCGGCACCGCATCAAGCCGGGGATCACGGGTTGGGCGCAGCTGTGCTACCCCTACGGTGCTTCAATGGAGGATGCGCGCGAAAAGCTGCAGTACGACCTCTACTATCTTAAGCACCACAGTCTGTTGGTCGACCTCATTATCCTGCTGCAAACTGTTGAGGTCGTTGTGATTGGCGAGGGCGCTCGCTAGCCTTAGGCGCTTGCAGGATGGTATTGCAACGGCCATAGACCGTGCCGAGGCGATCGAGCACGAATCGGCTGAACAGAGCGCAAGCGGCTTTCTTGCCATCTGCGCCCGGCGAGCTTGAATCGAGTGCAATGAGGAATTCGTTGGTAATGCTTTGAGGGCCGAACGGAAGGTCGTCTGGATGATGTTGTCTGCGGGTTAGGACGCTTGCCCGTGACGCGATGCTTTGAAGCACCATGCCAAGGTGCCCTTCGCATCGCTGAACCATCAGCTGGCTTTGCTGGCGCACATCGGCACTGAAACCTATTTGGGGCTCGGATGGTGAGTGCCACCGCTGGCCCGCGTGATCGAGGCGTGACTCGAACTCCCGCAGAACGTTGGCCTTACCATCGTGAAGCACACGAGCCAAATCGAACAGCTTCCCACGGCCAAGGTCGTCCTCGGCACGGTGCGCTAGCTCGAAAAGACCATCATCAAGGTTCGTGTACAAACCCTCGATTAGCTTGAGAATTTCTGTGGTCACCCACCGGTGCAGCTGAGTGATTCGCGCACGTCGGACGTCTTCGTTACTCGTTTGCACTCTTCAGGCTCCCTGGCTTCGCGCATGCGGCGCGTACCTATTCCG
The DNA here is from genome assembly GCA_964628545.1 of uncultured Pseudomonadales bacterium. Taxonomy (GTDB): domain Bacteria; phylum Pseudomonadota; class Gammaproteobacteria; order Pseudomonadales; family Azotimanducaceae; genus UBA7803. Next base: position 2,501 of record CAZVMA010000130.1, read on the forward strand.
GAAGTCTAGTTGTGCTTTCAAACGTATGCGTGACACACGGCTCCCGCGTGTGAGACACCCGTCACACTCGGGTCTTTAACCAAGCGTGCGCTTATTCAAGACGCAACTGCGCGTTCACCAGCCCGGGCCCGGCAGCATCGAAGGCGACTCTGGATACGATGATGCCGTTGTTCTGCTCCAGTTGGTTTAGCCATCGAACCACCGCGTCGAACGTCTGGCTTTGCAGCATGATGCTGACTGCGTTGTCGGCCTCCGGCTGTACGCGCGTCAATGCGAGCCCGGCAGCAGCGGCCGACCGCGTGATCATTGGCAGCAAAGCGCGATCACCCGGAGTGCTCGCTTGGGCAGCGGCCACCTCGCGCGCCCGACTTTCGTTCACCTGCATCCACTCCAGGGTGGCGCGGGCGTTTTCGAGACGGTTTCTTTGGATGTCGCGCCAATCACTGACGGGCTTCCAGACACCCAGCCAAATCGCAGTCACCAGCGTGACCGTCAATAGTCCCTGAATGACGCGCTGATCGCGAACATCCTTGGATCGATACCAGGAAAGGCCTGCTCGAAACGCTGGCGAAGTCTGAATGCTGCTGGCGATGCGGGTTCGAGTTGTATTCATGCCCCCTGCCCCGTGCCCCGCACTCTGACGCGCGCGCGCACGCCATCAGGCTGCTGTTCCGCGGATACGATCTCGGCCGCTTTGCCGTTCTCGCTTAGAGCAGTCTTGATCGTCTCAAGCCGTTCGTAGCCCGAGACGATCAGGTCAACGGCAAGCTCATCGTCCTCGCTGGTGAAGTCCAGGCTTTGAATCCGGCTTTCGGCAGGAACGGCACTCGCGATGTGATCCAGCGAGAGCATCAGTCCGAGCGTACCGCCGCTGCTGTCGCCAAGCGCCTGTTGCATTTGTCGCCGGGGATTGATGATTCGCTTTGCCTCCGGAAAGATCTCTCGATAGAGGTTGCTAGCTTCAGCCTCAAGACGGTCGGCCTCGCGCCCTGAATAGAAGGCTGATACCCCGTTCATTACCACGGCCGCGACGAACCAACTAGCCGCAAGCCCAGCGCCCATGCGCCAGCGACCGAGTCGGGACGTCTGTCTTCGCTGCGGCCGATAACTTCCTTGCAGAAAATTGATTGCTGTTGAAGCGGCGCCGATTCGTGAGCTGATGTAGCCGAGGGCAGACGTCTCGCTGTTCGGCCACGGGTCCTGCTCCACTTCCAAAGTTGCTGCGAGGCGCTCGCGTTCGGCTGTTTCGAGTGTGCCGTTGATCAGGTATAGCTCGGTCGGCGCCAGCGCCTCGAGCGCGACCGCAAGGTTGGATCGGTCCACCAGCGCGGATTGATCAAGCGAACGCACCAGCGCCTGATTGTCGTCGAACAGCACGACCGCCCCGCTCGCTCTGGTCGGTAGCAGATCGGTCTCAGCGAGAAAATAGCCTGGCTCAATCCCAAGACTGCGCAAACACGCAATCCAAGACTCGAAAAGCGGTCGGTCGACCAGATGGCAGCGCACGGGTTGTCCGCGCAGGATTGGCCCGCTTGCGATGTGCATGCGTTCGATGTCGGTCGCCAGGAACTCTTCGACGACGAACGGTAGTGCCTTACGAATCTGTGCGCTGGAACGACCCGGAACAATGCATTGAAGCGATAACAGCTGCTCGGATGGCAGGGTGACGATGATGTTGTCAGGATTCTGCAGCCAAACCGATGCCGGATCGATAATGTCAGAGAGTCCCCGGTAGTCCGCCTGACCCCACCCACGGATACGATCATCCTCATTCAGGATCAACCACTCGCTGCGAACGTCGAAACCGTCTTCAGTTTCGATCGCGGCTGAGCGTAATCGGATCAATAATTTGGGCATTGTTTAGGGAGCCTGTCGAGATTCCGACTGTTGATTGGAGGCGGCAGCAAACAAGCTCTGGTAGTTTCGGGACAAGTCACGGCTGATCAGTTCGATTTGGCCGCTGGCTGGATCCCGGCGCAAAACGGAGACAAGCTGCACCGCGCTGTCGTCGACCTGGGCGCGGATGCTCACCTCGAAATACTCGCTTGTAACCGTCAGAGCGTCAACGGCGTTACCGAGCTCGGGGAACAGCTGCGTGAATTGACCGACATCTGCGAAATCCCGCGGTCCTTCGGTCGCTGCTCGCAGTGCTTCAATATTGACTGATGGACTGAGCGACGCCAGCACTTCAGGTCGCGCGGTGTTCACGTTCAGTTTTAAGCTTGCGGTCGGCAGCGTGCAAACCAGATCGCCCATGGCATCAACGACTTCTGGGGCTATGTCTCGAAGTAGTCGTAGCTCTGACACATGCGCGGCTGGCTGATTTGCTGCCCGATAAGCTGGCTCCATCAACATGTAGTCGCCGTCTTCGGCGCCTGAGCCCGAGACGTTTTCGTCGAAATCAATCCAGTCGCGCCACGCGTCTGCGATGTCCTCGGGTAGGCCGAGCTGCAGCAAAAGTTGCCGCAGCCGCTGCATGCGTGCTGCAGCATCGCCTGGCCGACTTTGGGCGCCGCTGGTTGTCATCATGGGTTCAACATTCGCGGCGCCCTCCGCCGGGGAGTCAGGCTCGAACAGGGGGGGCTGGGACGCTTGTTCCGGGTCGCCGTCCCCGCTATTTGCAGCGGTTTGACCGAGTTGACCCTCCGCGATGCTGTTCAAATTGAAGCATCCATTGAGGTCCCGCGCCCGGATTTCGATGACGCCGTTGTCGATGGAAAATGGCGGCGCAGCCTGCGCCCAGATTTCCAGCAGAGTGTCCTTCTGCGGTCCGCCTTCCGACCAATCCTGATGCAGCAGCTGGCGCGCGAAGGTTTCCGCGCCCAGTGCGTAAAAAAGCGCTTGATCGCCCGCGAACGCCTGCCGGTGCTGGGCGATGAAGATGCTCTGGCGGCCGGCCATCTGCCAGCCGATCGCGATCAGAACCGCGAGGATCAGCAGAAGGGACGAGTCGCCGCCGAACTGGCTGGCGTC
>CAZVMA010000130.1:5483-6199 GCA_964628545.1 uncultured Pseudomonadales bacterium
CGATTCAGCCGCCGGGGATGGGCCATAACCGCTCCATCTCGCCGAAACCCGCCACCTCGGCTCGCATCAGAATTGCCGTGAGCATACGCGCTGGATCCTGTCCCAAGCCCGGTTGGGGCTGCGATGAGCCGTTATCCTGAGGCCAGAAAGGATATTCCTCACCTCGGGCATCGATCGCGATGAATTCGAGCCGGGTGACGCCGGTCAGCAACTCCTGCTCGTGAGGCTCGGAATCGGCAACGCGATCGAGCACATCCCAATAGTTCCGCAGCATGGTGTCGCCGTTGCGGCGATAGGCAACTCGCTGCAGATCGCTGCGCGGACCGGCGAGCGGGTTGCGCCAACCCAAACGCGTGAACTCGAGTAGGCCATCGGCGTCGATGATGATCGCGGGCAGTGTGCTGCCGAGTTCGTCCCGGATGCTGCGGCGCGCCAGCTGCAGCAGGTCGCGCTGGATAAACTGCATGGCGCGTTGCACTTCCCCCAGGCGCTCGGCGCGCGTCTTCAGCAGAGCCTGATGCTCGATCGTCTGATTCAGAATCCGGGCGGTCACGACGCCGATAACCGCAAACACCGCAAACACGATCAGAATCTCGACCAGCGTAAAGCCGCGTGTGCGCATCAATGCCGACCGATGAATCCAGTGAGCTGATCGATCGGGCCAATCTCGCGATCGCCATCGAGGAGCGACACTGAGACATCGACCCTTCGCATCC
>CAZVMA010000130.1:6209-7153 GCA_964628545.1 uncultured Pseudomonadales bacterium
CCTACTATCTGGTGCCGCGCGATCCGAGCAAAGGTTTCGGCGATCTCGAGCGCGACCATCCAGTTGCGGTTGCCGCTGGTGACGCGTTCCCTGCTGCGTCCCGTAGCGAAACTCTGTTCGTCCAGACGGGCTCGTGCCTGGAGGCGCACCATGGTGTTTTGTGCGATCCAGTGTGCGGCCAGGCGTCGCTCGATGGCGAACGTCTGGTTGGCCAGCTCTCCGATTCGGGCGCTGACCGCGAACGCCACGACCGCAAAGACGAGCAGTGCAACCAATACCTCGATCAGCGTAAAGCCCCTTCGGATCATGATGGTGGACGCTCGGCGCGCACCCGCGACAGCCCATCCGAGTGAACCGACCACGCCCGACCTGCTGTTCGTGGCTCAAGATAGAGGGTGAAGGGTGTCGTCTCACCGCTCGAAAACAGAAGTACGTCGGGCAGCGCGTTTCGGCGTCCGCTCGGCAATCGCGCCAAAGTCTCGGTTTCTGCCCGAAACCGAACGCCGTCGAAGCCCTTCAGGCTCTTGAACGGATCCTTGTTCTGGGTGACCCAGCGGCCTGCCTCGGGGTCGTACTCGACAAATCGGATGCGCTCGGACTCCACGAAGAGCCCCCACTCCCGATTTCTCTGCAGCGCAAACTGCCGTGCGAGTTCGATGCGATAAGCGAGCTGATCAGCGTGTCCTGCCAACCGATACTCTACGTCTGCCTGACCCATGCCCAGGGCGACCGTACCGGTCAGGATGGCAACCAGCGCGATGACGACCAGCAGTTCAAGCAGGGTGAAACCGCGGGCTTCAGAGGTCCGCATAGCGGATGTCGGCGTTCAATCCCTCACCACCCTCGTCACCATCAGCGCCGAGCGAATAGAGCGAATACCCGTCGTCCAGACGTTCGTAGACGTAAGCCGAACCCCATGGGTCCATCGGCAGTTTTTTGATGTA
>CAZVMA010000131.1:0-7113 GCA_964628545.1 uncultured Pseudomonadales bacterium
AACACTAGAACACGACAACCGCTGTCCGGCGCGCACGCCGGACACCGATCCGAACAGACGCCGCAGCCACTGCGCAAGGAACAAGGAAGGAACATGCCTACACCCATCTACCTCGTCAAAGTCGGGATGAACATGACTGAGGGCGTGGTCGAGGAGTGGTACATCCCCGACGGCGGAACCGTCACCAAGGGACAACTGCTCTATCGGCTGGAGACCGAGAAGGTCAACCTCGACGTCGACGCCGAGCTGGATGGCACGGTCAAGCATGTCGTCGCCGAAGGCGTCACGATGAAGCCGGGCGACATCGTCGGCTACATCTACGCCGCAGGCGAAGCCGTCGGCGCCGAGTCGGCAAGCGCACCGTCCGCAGCAGCGGCAGCGGCACCCGTCGTGGCTGTCGCACAGGCAGCAGCCCCTGCGGCAGGCGCGGCGGCCCCGAGTTTGACTCGAGGCGACGGCGGTCGAATTCTCTCCTCACCTGCAGCGCGTCGCCTGGCCGGTGAGCTCGGCGTCGATCTCGCCGATGTTGCGGGCAGCGGACCGGGCGGTCGCATCATTGAAGCCGACGTCCAGGCACAGGCCGCGCGCGCCCCCACGGGCGGCGCCGAGTCGGGCGACGACCGCCAGGGCGGTCCCTCCTCCCCCATGGCGCGCAAGCTGGCTCGCGAGCTGGGTGTCGACATCAACGCTGTCACCGGCACGGGCCCCGGCGGCCGCATCACCAAGGAAGACGTCGAGCGGGCGGCCGCTGCAACTCCAGCTGCAACTCCAGCTGCAACGCCAGCAGCGCCCGCGCCTGCCGCAGCCGCACGACCGGCAGCCGTCGTGCCGGCGCGAACATTTGTGGCGGGCACCGATACCACGCTGCCGATCCGCGGTATGCGCAAGACCATCGCTGCACGCATGCACGACAGCCTGACCACCATGGCCCAGCTGACCATGAACATGGACGTCGTGATGGACGACGCGGTCCGCCTGCGCACCCAGCTGTTGGACGAATGGCAGGCGGATGGCCTGCGTATTACCTACACCGATCTGGTGATCCGCGCTGCAGCCAAGGCGCTGGAGAAGCACCCGAACATGAACAGCGTGTTCGGCGAACGCGAAATTACGCTGAAGGGCACGATCAACGTCGGTATGGCGGTCGCCGTCGAGGATGGCCTGCTGGTGCCGGTGGTGCAGAACGCCAATCAGCGCAGCATGCGCGAGATCGTGGCCGAAACGGCACGCCTGGCGGGTGCGGCGCGGGACGGCAAACTGTCCCCGGATGACCTGCAGGGTGGGACGTTTACCGTCACCGCGCTCGGGATGTTCGGCGTCGATTCGTTTACACCCATCATCAACGCCCCGCAGGTGGGCATTCTGGGCGTCAACCGCATCCGCGACGATGTCGCCTGGGACGGCAATACCCCGATCCGGCAGCAGCGCATGATGCTTTCGCTGACCTGGGATCATCGTGCGGTGGACGGCGCGCCGGCCGCAGCTTTCCTGGGGACCATCCGGGATCTGCTGCAATCACCGTTCCGTCTGCTGGTCTGAAGACCCGGTGCCGCGGCGCGCCGCACACCTGGCCGCGGCCCTGCTGTGCGGCGCCCTGACCGGGTGCGGCACGGCATCGGAACCCGCGCGCAAATCGATCGACCTGCTGCTGCATAACGCCAATGTGCTGGTTATGGATGCCGCCGGCACGCGCGCAAGCGCTCTCGCAATTCGCGGCGAGCAGATTGTCGCGGTCGGCGACGAGACGCTGCTCGAACAGTATGACGCCGCCGAAACGCGCGATCTTGCCGGCGCAACGGTAATGCCCGGTTTCATCGACTCGCATATCCACATCAGCGGCGCCCCGGAGCGGCACATCGACCTGACCGACGTTCGGTCCATTCGCGATCTGGTCAAACGAGTCAAAGCCAAGGCCAAGGCGCTCGGTCCCGGCGAGTGGATCACCGGTTACGGGTGGTCCGAGGATCAGATGGAAGAGCAGCGCCGCCCGCTTCGAGCCGATCTCGATGCTGCCGCGCCCGAGAATCCGGTCGTGCTCACCCGGGCTGGCGGGCACAGCGCCGTCGCCTCGAGCCAGGCTCTGACGCTGGCGGAGATCGATGCGCGCACGCCGCAGCCGGATGGCGGAGTAATCGAGAAGGACGATCGCGGCGCACTGAACGGCATCATCCGCGAGCGGCAGGACCTGGTGACACGTCTGGTACCGGTCGCGACACCCGAGTCACTGCGCCCCAGCCACGTGGCCAACCTGCAGGCGCTGTTCGCGCACGGCATCACCTCGATCGTGCAGGCCGCCGACACCATCGAACACTACCCGGAATGGGAGCAGATCTATCGGACGCACCGGGGCGCGTTGCCGCGGGCGTCGGTCATGGTGGCCTGGGCCGGCGAGCCTGCGATGAACGCATTCGGACGCCGAACCGGCGACGGCGACCTGCATCTGCGCGTCGGCGCCATCAAGCTGTTCGCCGACGGTGGCTTCACCGGCCCGGCGGCCTTCACCCGCGAGCCGTACCGCGGCATGGGCGACTATCACGGCAGTCTGACCATGCCGGCCGAAAACATTCACGCCACCCTGCGCGCGGCCCATCGCGCCGGTTGGCAGATCGGCGTGCACGCGATCGGCGACGCCGCGATCGAGTTGGCTGTAGAAAGCCTGGCCGATGTGGTACGCGAAACACCACGAGCGGACCACCGCCATTTCCTGAATCACTTCACCCTGCTGCCAGGCACCGACACGCTGGCCACCATGGCCGAATACGGCATCGCCATCACCCAGCAACCCAATTTCACCTACACCCTCGAGGGGCGTTACGTGACTTATCTCGATGGCGATCGCCTGGAAACCAACAACGCGCTGCGCACGCCCATGAATCACGGCATCACCGTGGCGCTGTCGAGCGATATTCTGCCCATCGGCCCAGCAGTCGGGCTGTACGCGGCCGTTACGCGCAAGGGCCAGAGCGGTCGCGTGTTCGGGCCCGATGAACGCCTGTCGATTCAGGAGGCACTGCACGGCTACACCGCCACCGGCGCCTGGCTGACGCGCGAGGAAACGCTGAAGGGTTCGCTCGAGCCCACCAAGCTCGCCGACTTCATCGTCCTCGACCTGAATCCGCTCACGCTGGCGCCCGATGACCTGCGCACGCTACAGGTACGCGAAACGTGGCTCGGTGGCCGACAGGTATACGCCGCACCCGCTCATCAGGAGGATCCGATATGACTCACTTCGTGCACCGAGCTGCGGCCGCCCGCGGCGACGTTCCGGCGCTGATCGACGAGCGCGGCGTCACTGGCTGGCAGGCGCTCAATCAGCGCACCAACCAGCTGATCAACGCGCTGCGCGAGCTCGGCCTCCAGCCCGGCGACGTCATTGCCGTCTATGCCGGCAACTGCCGCGAGTATTACGAGATCATGCTCGCCGCCAATCACGCGGGCATCATCTATGTGCCCGTGAACTGGCATTTCAGCGCCGAGGAATTGGCCTACGTCATCGACAACTCCGGGGCGCGCATCCTGTTCACGGAGGGGACGTTCGCCGCTACGGCCGCAGCGGCGCTGGCGCGCGGCGAAACGCCGGCGCTACAACATGCGTTCGCGATTCGCGCACCGGCGCTGGACGGCTTCGGAGACTACGAGCAGCTGCTCGCCGCGGCATCCGATGCCGAGCCCGAAGGCCAATGCGCAGGCGGACCGATGTTCTACACCTCGGGAACCACTGGTCGACCCAAGGGTGTGCGCTCGACGACCTCCAAGCCCGGCGGCCCGCTGATGGTGCTGGAGATGATGGGCGCAGGCCTGTCCGGTCTGCTCGGCATTCCGAATGACGGCACCACGCTGCTCTGTGGACCGGTTTACCACTCGGCGCAGTGGGCGTTTTCATTCCTGCCCCTGCTGACCGGCAGCACGGTGGTGATGCGCCACAAGTTCGACGCCGAAGAGACGCTGTCGCTGATCGACCAGCACGCGGTCACCAACGTGCATCTGGTACCCACCCAATTTCATCGCCTGCTGCGCCTGCCGGACGCCACGCGCGCAGCCTTCAGCGGCAAGAGTCTGCGCATCGCCTGGCACGGCGCGGCCCCCTGCCCGCCCGATGTCAAACGACGGATGATCGAGTGGTGGGGTCCGGTGGTTGGCGAATACTACGGCTCGACCGAAGGCTCGATCGTGACAATGATCAGCGCCGAGGAGTGGCAGGCGCGTCCCGGCAGCGTTGGCCGACCGACGCCGCTTGCCATCGTAACCGTGCGCGACGAAACCGGCGCGGAGGTCCCCACCGGCACTCCGGGGCAGATCTATGTGCGCAGCACCACCGGATCCGATTTCGAGTACCACAACGAGCCGGGCAAGACGGCCGAGGTCCATCTCGCGCCCGGCACCTATACGTTCGGCGATATCGGCTACTTCGACGCCGACGGCTACCTGTACCTCAGCGACCGCAAGATCGACATGATCATTTCCGGCGGGGTGAACATCTATCCGGCCGAGATCGAATCGGTGCTGGTCAACCATCCCGCCGTCGAAGACGCTGCCGTGTTCGGTATCCCGAACGAAGAGTTCGGCGAGGAGGTGAAGGCGGCCGTCACCCTGCGCGCCGGTCACACGCCATCGGATGCGCTGTCTGCCGACCTGATGGCCCACTGCCGTGCGCACCTTGCCGGATATAAGACGCCCCGCAGCATCGACTATGAAAGCGCCATGCCGCGCCACGAAACCGGCAAGCTGTACAAGCGCCTTCTGCGCGACCGCTACTGGCAAGACAGCACACGCAAAATCTGAGGCAGGCACCATGGGCTGGTATGAACGCGTCATTCTTCCGCGACTGATCGACCGGGCCTGCGGTCAGCCGCCCATGCGGCGGCTGCGCGCGCGCTATGTGCCGCGCGCCACCGGGGCGGTGCTCGAGATTGGTATCGGCAGCGGGCTGAACCTAGAGCATTACGGGCCCGGGGCGACGCGCATCACCGGGCTCGATCCGGCACCGGAACTCACCGCCCGCGCCGAGGCGCGCGCGCGCGCCATCAGCCAGCCGGTCGATATCCTGCAGGTCTCGGGCGAGGCCATTCCGGCAGATGATGCGCGCTTCGACTCGCTGGTCTGCACCTGGACGCTGTGTTCCATTCCCAACCCCCACGCGGCGCTGAAGGAAATGTTTCGGGTATTGAAGCCAGGGGGGCATCTCTACTTCGTCGAGCATGGGCGCTCGCCCGACCCGGCCGTCGCCCGCTGGCAGCGACGCATCGAACCGATCTGGAAGAAGATCGGCGGCGGCTGCCATCTCACGCGGGTGGCAGACGAGATGATCGCGGACGCGGGCTTCAGGGTCACCGAGCGCGAGGCTGGCTATGCGCCCGGCCCTCGGTTCGCCGCGTGGATGACTCGCGGCGTGGCGGAAAAGCCGATCTGAGACAAAAACATGAAGCGATCGCCGAGATTATGGCTAAGGTTTCGGAAGGTCTCGGGAGCGCGCCTGCGGCGCACGTTACTGACGCTGCTGCTGGTCGGGGCCGGCATCGGGATTGGGCCGACGCTGGGTATTGGTGCCGGCGTGGCCGCAGTCCGGGCCGATGTCAGAACAGTCAACCCTGATCTGGACGGCGCGCTGGCGCTGCTCGACCGCTGGCTTGATGCGCATCGCGCCTACACCGCAATTCCCGCGATTTCGGTTGGCATCGTGCACGACCAGGCGCTCATCTGGCAGAAATCCTACGGGCTCGCGAACCCGAAGCGCGGGATCCGCGCAACCGCCGAAACGCTGTACAGCATCTGCTCTATCTCCAAGGTGTTCGCCGGCATCAGCATCATGCAGCAGCGAGACGCAGGCGCTCTCGACCTTGATGATCCGGTCGCCGAGCACCTGTCTGCTTTCCGCGTGCGTCAGAGCGCGCAGCACGCCGGGCCGTTAACCGTCCGGTCGCTGCTGACGCATTCAGCCGGGCTGCCCCGCGAATCCATCGGCGCCTACTGGAGCCCACCCGATTTTGAGTTTCCGAAGCGCGAGGATCTGCTGAAAACGCTGGCACGCCAGCGCACGTTGTACGCACCGGACACCCGGTTCCAGTACTCCAATCTGGGCATCGCGCTGGCGGGCGAGATCGTCGCAATGCGCTCGGGCGTCGACTACGAGGCCTATCTGGAGGAGCGTATCCTGAACCCGCTCGAGATGAGCGAGACTCGCCTCGAGTTTCCCAAGCGTCCGCGCGACAGCGTTATGGCGGTCGGGTTCGGCGCGCGAGACCGCAGCGGCAACCGACCGGAGATGCCGTCGTTCGACACGGCTGGCATCGCGGCAGCCGCAGGCATGACATCGAGTGTGGTCGATCTGGCCCGCTTCGCGGCCTGGAACTTCCGGACATTGGCCGGAAAGGCCAATCCGGTGCTCGATCCAGCCAGCCTTCGCGACATGCAGCGCGTGCACTGGGTCGACCCGGACTGGAATACCACGTGGGGCCTCGCATTCGAAGTACGCAAGGCCGGCTCCGACACGCTGGTCGGTCACGAGGGTTCTTGCCCCGGCTTCAACAGCGCCTTCGCGCTGTTTCCCAAGCACCAGCTGGGCGTGATCGTGCTGACCAACGCAAGCGGGATCAACCCGAACGTGGTCGTCGACAACGCGCAGAAACTGCTCGTGCCGGCGTTCGCGAAGAACACGGACAGGACGGCAACGGGCAAGGGAATAGCGGACGCAGCAGCACCGCAGAAGCTTGGACCTTATACAGGCCGCTACGATGCGCAGCCATGGTCTGGCGAAGTCGTGGTCGTGCAGCACGGCGACGAATTGCGCGTCGCCTGGTTGCCGAGCGACGACATCAGCGCCGGACTCATCCACCTGCGCCAGCTCAAGGACGACGTGTTCTTTACCGTGCGCGACGAGGTGGAGGTCCGAGAAGATCGCTGGACCTTCCTGCGCGACGATGAGGGGCGCGTCATTGCGTTGACCAACCACGCCTTACGATTGACAAGAAGTCGTTAGCTCAGGCTCTATGCGGCGCAGTTCTAGCGTTTTTGCGCTTCCGCTTGATTCTGCTTTTTTGCTGTTTTATTGTCATACGATCGACGAACCACAGCACCGGCCCGCCACCAGGAGTGCAAATATGCTCGCAACCTTAG
>CAZVMA010000132.1:0-2097 GCA_964628545.1 uncultured Pseudomonadales bacterium
CCGGTTGACGGGCTGGCCGCCCGCGCCGCTGGCGCGCTAGGTAGCGGTACGCACGTCGGCCGGGTTGATCTCGATCTCGATGTCGTCGTCGATTTCGGGCGACACAAACACGGACGCAAACGAGGTGTGCCGACGATTTCCTGAATCGAACGGCGACTTCCGCACCAGTCGATGTACACCCGTCTCCGTGCGCAACCAGCCGAAAGCATACTCGCCGTTGACCTGTACGGTGGCGCTCTTGATACCTGCGACTTCGCCGCCGGAAACCTCGGTGATCTCAGCCTTGAAGCCGCGCTGCTCAGCCCATTTCAGATACATGCGCAGCAGCATCTCTGCCCAGTCCTGGGCCTCGGTACCGCCCGAGCCCGCCTGAATCTCGAGGAATGCGTTCGAGGGGTCCGTCTCGCCGTGGAACATGCGCCGGAACTCGAGCGTGGCCAGCTGCCCTTCCAGACGGTCAAGCTCGTGCTCGACGTCGTCCAGTGCGTCTCGATCGTCATCGGCCGCTGCCAGCTCCGCCAGCTCATCGATGTCCGCAATCGCGCTGGAGAGGGCCGCGAGACCGCGAACAACACTTTCCAGACCGGCACGCTCGCGATTCAGATCGCGCGCGCGATCCTGGTCGTCCCAGACGCGGGGGTCGGCCAGCTCAAGCTCGACTTCCTCGAGGCGATGGGCCTTGCCCTCGTAGTCAAAGATACCCCCGAAGCGTTTCGTCGCGCTTGCGCAGGTCCTTGATGCGTTCCCGAATGGTGGTGATTTCGGCCATGGCGGTGCTGTCAATCCTGCGAAAGGGCGGCGATTTTAGGCCAGAACCCGCAGATGCTCCACCACGAGCTGCAGCGTGGGCGGATCGCCAAAATCGTTCTCGGACAGCTCGAACACGACCTCGACCCGGCGGGCGTCCGGGATCGGTGGCTGCCGGAAGGCAATCGCGTCCAGCACGCGCCGACCCCGCCGCAAAACGAGCTTGAGATGCGTCTGCCCTACGACACGTTGACTCACGACCTCGAACTCGTCGTGAAAGCGCGGTGCCGGGAAAGCCTGCCCCCAGGGACCGCCATCGCGCAGCTGCCGCGCGGTGGCCAGCGTCAGCTCAGCCTCTTCCAGGGTGCCATCGGTCTCGATTACCCGGGTGAGTGCCTCCGGCGGCAGCACGCGCGCCACCTCGGCATCGAAGGCGCGAGCGAACCGCGGATAATGCACGCGCTTCAGCGACAACCCAGCCGCCATGGCGTGCCCCCCGAACCGAACCAGCATCCCCGGGTAGCGGGCCGCGATGGCGTCGAATGCATCACGGACGTGCAGACCCGGAACGGAGCGCGCCGAGCCGCGCAGCTCGTCAGGCGCCAGCGCACCCGCGTCGGCGAATGCCACCACGGGTCGATCCAGACGTTCCCGCAGCCGGCCCGCCACAAGCCCGATCACGCCCTGATGCCAGCTGGGATCGTACAGCGCCACGCCGAACCGATCGGCGACCGCGGTTTCGTGCCGAGCGACGATCAGTTCCGCGTCGCGCACCATCTCGGCCTCGAGTTCGCGCCGAGCCGCGTTCAGTTCATCGAGGGCGCGCGCCAGTTCGCGCGCCTCCGCAAGGTCTTCCGCCAGCAGGCAGCGGATGCCGATGGCCATGTCGCGCAGCCGGCCAGCAGCATTCAGGCGCGGCCCGATGAAAAAGCCCAGGTCCTGCTCGGTCAGGCGCGCAACGTTGCGTTTCGCCACTTCAGCAAGCGCGCGAATGCCCGGTCGACAGCGTCCCGCACGCATGCGAGCCAGGCCCTGGTGAACCAGGAGCCGATTATTGCGATCGAGAGGGACGACGTCGGCAACGGTTCCGAGCGCCACCAGATCGAGCCAATCGGCCAGGTTCGGCACCGGACGGTCGGCAAACCAGCCGGCATCGCGCAATACCCCGCGCACGACGCCGAGCAGGTAGTAAGCCACGCCCACGCCGGCGAGATGCGGGCTCGGAAACCGGCTGCCTGGCAGATTGGGATTGACGATGGCGCAGGCGTCCGGCAGCTGGCGTCCAGGCAAGTGATGATCCGTCACGATCACATCGATCCCTGCAGCGTTGGCGGCCGCCACGCCGGCGAC
>CAZVMA010000132.1:2214-3754 GCA_964628545.1 uncultured Pseudomonadales bacterium
GCGACAGCCCATATCCGTAGTCGAAGCGGTTCGGGACCAGAAAATCGACGTTGCGCGCGCCGAACGCCCGCAAGACGGAAACGGACAGAGCTGACGCCGTCGCACCGTCCGCGTCGTAATCACCCACCACGAGGATGGCTTCGTCGTGGCGGATGGCCTGCGCCAGACGGGCAGCCGCCTGCGCTACACCGTCCAACGCGTGCGGCGGCAGCATGTGCGCGAGAGAGCGGTCGAGCTCAACGCGGCTTTGAACTCCGCGGGCCGCGTAGATCCGAGCCAGCACGGGCGCTAAGTCGTCCGGAAAATCGACTCCGGCGGGAACCGCACGGGTCACGATCCGGGGTTCAGGCATCAGCGAAATCTTCGACCCGGATCCGGACCACATCGCCGACCACATCCGGCAGCGCTCGCAGCGCCTGCAGGGCGTCGTTCATGACACGCTCACGGACGCGCTGCGTGATGATCACGATCGGGACCCACGCCGAACCCGTATCAGCGTGAATTTCCTGGGCACGCTGCTCGACTGATTCGATGCTGATCGAGCGCTCCGACAGCAGGGTTGCCACCCGGGCGAATACGCCGGGGCGGTCGAGCGAGGGAATACGCAGATAGTAAGCGCTCTCGCAGGCTTCAATGGGCAACAGCGGCGGCGCGTCCGCGGCACGAACTTCGGGCAAGAGATGGACACCGCCGCGCGCAACCTCGATCAGATCGGCAACCACTGCGCTGGCGGTCGGGAGTGCACCCGCTCCGGGCCCACAGTACAGCGTGTCGCGCGCGGCATCGCCGCGCACCTGCACGGCGTTCATCACGCCGCTGACATTGGCAATCAGGCGATCGACCGGAACGAGCGTGGGATGAACCCGCAATTCCAGCCCGGCCGAGCCCCGTCGCGCGATGCCAAGATGCCGAATGCGATAGCCGAGTCGTGCTGCCGAGGCGATGTCCTCGGCCGTGATGCGGGTGATGCCTTCGGTGTAGATGCCCTCGAAACGAAACGGCGTCTCGAAGGCCAGAGCCGCGAGAATGGCAAGCTTGTGCGCGGCGTCAATGCCTTCGACATCAAAGGTGGGATCAGCCTCGGCGTAACCGAGACGCTGCGCTTCCGCCAGGGCGACACCGAAATCCGCCCCGGCATCGCTCATCGCGGTGAGGATGAAATTGGAAGTGCCGTTGATGATGCCGGCAAGCGCGCGAATGTCGTTGGCCGCCAGGCCGTTGCGCAGCGCACCGATCACCGGAATGGCCCCGGCGACGGCTGCTTCGAACAAGAGCGGCACCCCCGCAGCGCGCGCCTGCGCCACCAGGCTGTCGCCATGCCGGGCCAGCGCCGCCTTGTTGGCGGTAACCACCGGTCTGCCCGCGGCGAGCGCTTCCGTCATCAACTCAAGCGCGGCATCGGTTCCGCCCATGAGCTCAACGACCACATCGACGTCCGACGCCTGCGCCAGAACGCCGAGGTCAGTGCTGAAAGTTGCGCTGCCAAGGCGCGCGTCCGGGCGCAGCCGACGACTGGCCACACGCGTGACGATGATCGGCC
>CAZVMA010000132.1:3764-7030 GCA_964628545.1 uncultured Pseudomonadales bacterium
AGCAATCAATGCCCCATTCCGCTCGAGCAGTTCGAGGACACCCTGACCCACCGTCCCGAGCCCCGCAAGACCGACCCGCAACGGCGTCGTGACCGGTGCCGGCATGTCAGTACGCCCCGGCGTCCGCGGCCGGGGACCCGGCCGCTTCAGTGGCCGAGGCGTCAGGGTCATCGCCGCCGGCAGGCTCGGTGACCGGTACCAGACCAAGCGCAGCCGCCACCCGCTCCGCAGGCATGTAGCCCGGCAGCAATCGGCCGTCTTCCAGCACGATCGCCGGCGTGCCTTCGACGCCGATCTGGCGTCCCAGGCCGAAATGCTCCGCGATACGGTTCTCGCAGGTCGCCGCCGGAATATCTTCCCCGGCCTTGACCCGGGTCAACGCGTCGCGCGGGTCCTTCGCGCACCAGGCCGAGACGATGCGGTCATAGGAGTCGGAGCCGATGCCGGCCCGCGGGTAGCCGAGATAGCGCACCTCGATACCAAGCTCATTCAGCGCCGGCACCTCGAGATGCAGCTTCTGGCAATACCCGCAGTCGACATCGGTGAACACGTTGATCGACGCTCGACGCACGCCGCTTGCGGGAAAGATGATCATGCTGGCGGGATCGACGCTCGCCATAGCGGCGCGGCGCTCGTCGACGCGTCCCGCTTCCGCCACGTTGACGAGATCAGTCTCGGTGAGCTCGTAAAGATCACCCGCGAACAGATAGCGGCCGTCCTCGGTGGCGTACAGCAGCGTGCCGCCAGCCACGACCAACGCCACCATGCCCGGTATCGGCGTGGACTGCACACGTTCGATGGGGATATCCGGCCGCAATCGCGCCAGACGCGCCACCGCCTCCGCCCCGAGCCCCGTCGCGCCTTCACTCCCCAAGCCCTCTGGGCCCGAGCCGTCTTGACTCGAGCCATCTCTACTCGAGGCATCTTTACCCGAGGCATCTTTATTCGAGGCCTCTTTACTCGAGGCATCTTTACTCGAGGCCACGGCCGCTGACTGCGCCGCCCCCGCCAAACCCGCGACGAGCACGGCCGCAAGAATTCGAGCAACAACTGACATGGTGGGCGTCCTCTGTTTCGACTGGTGACTGTCGACGTCTGGCTGTCGACGGCTGACGGGGAACCGTTCAACTACGGGAAGTTAGGCCGCTCGGAGCCGGCCCATCATCCGCGTGGATGATGGGTCTGATGCAGCGCCTTGAGACGCGCGTGCGCCACATGAGTATAGATCTGCGTGGTAGACAAATCTGCATGACCCAGCATCATCTGGACCGCCCGAAGGTCTGCCCCATGGTTCAGCAGGTGCGTCGCGAAAGCGTGACGCAAGGTGTGTGGCGAGATCTCCCGCGTAATCCCGGCGCGTCGCGCATGACGCTTGATGGCATGCCAGAACGTCTGGCGCGTCATGGGCTGTCCGCGCCGACTGGGAAACAGGGCGCCTGTCGGGCTGCCCAGAACCAGATGCGGCCGGGCGTCGATCAGAAAACGCTCGATCCAGCGCAGCGCTTCCTGACCGACCGGCACGAGGCGCTCCTTGCTGCCCTTACCCATCACGCGCAGCACGCCCTGACGCTGGTTCAACATGGTCGCGGTCAGCGTCACCAGTTCGGTCACCCGCAACCCCGTCGCGTACAGCAATTCCAGCATCGCCCGATCCCTTAGACCCAGCGGCTCGTTGACGTCGGGCGCAGACAGCAACGCGTCCACCTCGGCTTCGGTCAGGGTGCCGGGAAGCGACCGCCCCAGCTTGGGCAGCGACAGCGCCTGACTGGGATCGATGGCCAGGCGCTCGCGCCGCACCTGGTGCCGAAAGAAGCCGCGAATGCAGGACAGCCAGCGGGCTGCAGACCGGGCGGCATACCCGGCAGCGAATCGGGCCGCGACGGCTCGCAACAAATCCTCGGACGACGCTTCAAGAAGCGGACGCCCGAGCTCTGCCGCCAGCTGTTCGAGATCGCGCCGATAGGCGGCCAGCGAGTTGGCCGCAAGCCCGCGCTCCAGCCAGAGCTCATCGAGGTAGCGATCGATTTCGGCGCGCTGCGCGCTCGAGAGGAGGTCAGAAACCATTGTGCAGGCGCAGCGGGCGAAGCCGGCGCCATTCGCGCCAGCCCTGTGCGAGCGGCTTTCGAACACAGCCGATGCCTGGGCCGGGTCGCGCTAACAACCCGACCGGCAAGCAACGGGCGGTTCGCGTCAGACCTTTTCCTTGATGCGGGCTGCCCGACCGGTGCGGTCGCGCAGATAGTAAAGCTTGGCCTTGCGGATATCCCCGCGCCGCTTCACCTCGATGCCGGCAATGACCGGGCTGTGCAGCTGGAAGGCGCGCTCGACACCTACGCCGTGCGACATCTTGCGCACCGTGAACGCCGAGTTGAGACCGCGATTGCGACGGGCGATCACCACACCTTCAAAGGCCTGCACGCGCTCCCGGTTGCCTTCACGCACCTTGACCTGGACCACGACAGTGTCGCCGGGAGCGAACGCCGGAATGTCGCTCCGCAGCTGCTCGTCTTCGAGCGCCTGGATGATCTTGTTTTTGCTCATCGTAAACTCCTGTCGTTCGACACCCCGCGCTTCACAGCGCTGGCTCCAGTTCCTGCCTGCTCGCGCCCGTGGGCCTCGAGCCAGGCGCGCATGAGTGCGCGATCTTCCGACGACCAGTCGCGGCCCTGCAGCAGTTCGGGTCGCCGCGCCCACGTTCGCCCCAGCGCCATCATGCGGCGCCAGCGACGCACCAGTGCGTGATCGCCCGAGAGCAGCTCTGAAGGCACGCCCTCGCCGCCCGAAATTTCCGGGCGCGTATAGTGCGGGTAATCGAGCAAACCATCAAGATGCGAGTCTTCGAGCGCAGAGGCGGCGTTGCCGAGAGTGCCGGGGAGAAACCGGGCGACCGCATCCAGTAACACCATGGCCGGCAGCTCGCCGCCGGTCAGCACATAGTCGCCAATGGACACTTCTTCGTCGACTTCTGCGACCAGCACACGCTCGTCCACACCCTCGTACCGACCCGCGAGCAGAATCAGACCGGGTTCGTCGCTAAGCGAACGAACTTTGTTCTGATCCAGCACCGTGCCCTGGGGCGACAAGTAGATCACGGGCACGCGGCAGTGATCACCGAGGGCCTGCCGTCCCATGGCGCGCGCGGCCGCCAACGCCCCGGCCAGCGGGGCAGCCTGCAGCACCATGCCGGGCCCGCCTCCGAAAGGACGATCGTCCACGCTGCGATGGCGATTGTCGGCATGGTCTCGGGGATTGAAAAGTTCCACCTG